>DOVL01000002.1 GCA_003520105.1 Lachnospiraceae bacterium
TTCGTTTACGAATCAAGAACAAAGCGTGGCTTGTTACATTAGCTTAATTGCTTACGCGCGTCAAGAACAAAGCATGGCTTGTTACATTAGCATGATGCGCCTCTGCGTCAAGAACAAAGCGCGGCTTGTTACATTAGCCTCGATGTGATATAATTGCTCTCAAACCCGCCGGGTTTGATGCTATTTTTTTGAATGATTTGTAACAAAGAAAGGATTATAAATGATAGACGACCAACATTTGTGCGAGCTTCATCTTCACCTTGACGGTTCACTTTCACTTGAGACCGTCAAATATCTTGCTGAGCAGGAGGGCGTAGCACTTAACGGTGTTATTTACAGAACCGAAACAGAGCAGCTTTTCGGCGAGGATCAGGACAGTGATAAAGAAGTGGATGATCAGTCGGATGATTTTGACAATGATCTGAAGAAACTTCTGTCCGTATCAGCTGACTGCCATGACCTTAACGAGTATCTTGAGAGGTTTGAGATACCGCTTTCACTTCTTCAGACCGAGGAGGCGATTTCTTATGCGGTTAAATCAATCGGTCTTGAGGAAGAAGAACTTGGCGTTGATTATGTTGAGATAAGATTTGCTCCGCAGCTTCATACACGCAAGGGGCTCACACAGAGAGAAGTGATTGAAGCGGCTGCTGATTCTGCAGTGTATTTTAATGCTGATCATAATACCAAGATACGTCTCATACTTTGCTGTATGCGAGGAGACGACAATCATGAGGAGAATCTGGAGACAGTCCGTCTTGCGGCTGAGTTCATGCATCCGATTCACAGTGTAGAACTCTTCAACGATAATGATGAGGATGATGTCACGACCTCGACTGATCAGGTTTCGGGAGAAACAGTTTATTCTGATTCGATTTCCGGGGGCGATCTGCATGATGACAATACAGGTGCGGCGAGCAAAGAGGTTTTCATTCCTCATGCCGGTGGAAATATGCTTCCGGTTATAGCAGGCATCGATCTGGCAGGCGCAGAGGCGCTGTATCCTACGGAGGATTTCGCTGATGTTTTTGAACTTGCAAGAGAGCTGAAGGTGCCTTTCACCATCCATGCAGGCGAAGCGGCAGGGCCGGAAAGCATCTGGGCGGCAATAAAGCTTGGTGCGAAGAGGATCGGTCACGGAGTAGCAGCCATAAAGGACGAGGGGCTGATGAGGTATCTTGCAGAGAATGAGATCGTTCTTGAATGCTGTCCGACCAGCAATCTTAACACGAAGATATTTAATGATTATTCAGAGCTTCCGATCAGGGAGTTCCTTGAAAGAGGCATAAAGGTTACTATCAGTACCGATAACGTGACGGTATCGGATACAAATATCATAAAGGAATTTGAAGAGCTCACTGCAGCCGGGCTGACTGCCGGAGAGAAGCAGCAGCTCCTCAAAAATGCAGAAAATGGCTGGTTATAAACCGGCCTTTTTCTTTTAAATGATGAAAATATAATAAAATATAGATTTTTTTAAAGAATTACAAGACATATAAGGATTTTTGTGTTAGAATACTCATTTGGAAAATATCCATTGTTTTTTAGAATAATACGGAGGGCAGGAGCAATGAGAAAGTTTGAGAAATCTGTTAAGCTGAATAATGTCTGCTACGACATAAGAGGTCCGGTAATGGACGAAGCGAACAGGATGGTTCGTAATGGCGAGAAGGTTCTTAAACTCAATATCGGAAATCCTGCTCCGTTTGGTTTCAGGGCTCCTGACGAACTGATCGAGAAGATGTCAGGCAATCTTACCGTAACAGAAGGATATTCTGATTCGAAGGGTATCGTTTCTGCGAGAGAGGCCATCATCAAATATGATGAGAAGAAGGGCATCGAGGGAGTCACTATAGATGATATTTACACCGGTAACGGCGTAAGTGAGCTTATCACAATGTCTATGCAGGGTCTTCTGGATTATGGCGACGAGATACTCGTTCCGGCACCGGATTATCCGCTTTGGACCGCATCGGTTACTCTTGCAGGCGGTACTGCAGTGCATTACATATGCGACGAAGAAGCTGAATGGTTCCCTGACATAGATGACATCAGAAAGAAGATTACTCCGAGGACCAAGGGTATCGTTGTTATCAACCCTAACAATCCGACCGGTGCGCTCTATCCGAAGGAACTCCTTATGGAGATAGTAAAGCTTGCCGAGGAGCATGATCTGATCATCTTCGCGGATGAAATATATGACAGACTGGTTATGGACGGTGCCAAGCATACATCCATCGCAAGTCTCACAAAGGATTGTCTGTGCCTTACATTTAACGGACTTTCCAAGTCGCATCTGATCGCAGGATACAGAGTCGGATGGGTTTCACTCTCCGGTGACAAGGCAAATGCGAAGGGTTATATCGAGGGACTGAACCTTCTTTCATCAATGAGACTGTGTTCAAATGTTCCTGCTCAGTCGCTTATCGCACCTGCTCTTTCAATGAATGTTGAAACAGATACCATGATTCAGCCGGGCGGAAGAGTTTACGAGCAGAGAGAGTTTATTTATAAAGCTGTAAATGATATTCCGGGAATGAGTGCCGTAAAGCCGAAGGCTGCATTTTACATCTTCCCTAAGCTGGATATCAAGAAGTTTAATATAACCGATGACGAGAAGTTCGCGCTTGACATACTGCGCGAGAAGAAGATTCTCTTCACTCATGGCGGTGGATTCCATTGGGAGCAGCCGGATCATTTCAGGATTGTTTATCTGCCTGATATTTCCGTGCTTTCCGAAGCAATGACCAAGATGAAGGACTTCTTAGCTACTTATAAGCAGGTCGGATACTAAGATATTATCCGGCAAACAAACGGACATAAAGATCCTGATCACAGACCGAAGTGAATGGACAGAACCGGCAACAGACCGGAAGAGAAGGATAAAGGCTGATTATTTTTGGGGGCAATAATAATCGATCGGAGCCTAATAAAAATGAATAAGAAATTACTCGTTCTGGATATTGACGGAACACTTACCAATTCGAAGAAGGAGATCACGCCTGCAACCAAGGCTGCAATCAAAGAGATCCTGGAGGAAGGACATCTTGTTATGCTTGCCTCAGGAAGACCTACACCTGGCGTAAGAAAATACGAGGCAGAGCTCGAGCTTGCAAAGTATGGCGGCTATCTTCTTACCTACAACGGCGCACGTATCACAAGATGCTCTGACAACAAGGACATCTTCACACAGTCCTTCAGTAAAGAATACGTTCATAAGCTTTACGATTACTGCTGCAAGAGGAAGCTTGGTATAGTAACTTACGAGGATTTTGAGGATACAAAGGAGCCTTACGTTATATGCGGAAGGACTGCCGACAAGTACCTGACCTGGGAAGCAGAGATCAATAATCTTCCTTTTGTACAGGTTGATAATTTTAAGGAAAGAATCAATAGGGATGTTTACAAGGTCCTGATGTCAGCTGATCCGGCAGAATCCGAAGAGATTGAAAATGAACTGAAGGAGCTTTACGGAAGTGAGTTCCATATTACAAGATCGGAGCCTTTCTTTGTAGAAGCTATGAGCACAGGTGTTGATAAGGCCAAGGCAATCGCAAGGGTGACAGACATTCTCGGCATCAAGCATGAAAATGTTATCGCCTGCGGAGATGGTTTCAATGATACTTCGATGGTAAAATACGCCGCAATCGGTGTTGCAATGGCAAACGCACAGGCAGCGGTTAAGAAGGTTGCTGATTTCATCACCTCATCAAATGATGAAGACGGAATCGTCAAGGTTATCGACAGATTCATCCTCTGCCCGCAGAATGTTGCATAGTATTTGATACTGTTTATATACGACAATGATCGGACTGTGTATAAATTCCCGACATGTCAGTGTTATTGTTGCCTGATCATACGTTGTTTTGCATCAATAACAGGTTGATTTTTGAGGTGAAAAATAATAAACTAGTATACAGTTTTTGCACAAGGTATTTACATACACAGTTCGTGCAGTGCTATGAGATCAAATAGATGAGGATGCCATGAAGAAAAGCAGAGTTGCGGAAAACTTGTTTCTTGTTCTTCAACTGGGAATATCGATGATAGTCCCGATACTGCTATGCACTGCTGCCGGATATTTTATAGATAAGAAATTCGGTACCCACTGGATGATACCGCTCATCATACTCGGTGTTCTTAGTGGTGGTGTGTCCGTGTGGACACTTGTAAAGAAGGAATTGATCGTTGCCAAGAAGGAGGAAGATATTCCTGAGTGGCAGAAGAAAGCCTTCGCCGTTGAGAATGAAGAATCTGATGAAGAAGATGAGTTCTCGGATGATTGAGAGACGAGAAAGATTCTGACAGCGAGATGTGATGTTTTACTGACACATCGTTGAATATTTTTGTGGATTGGTGAAGAGATGTTATATCGTCAGAATCAGTGGTTAGATTAAGCTACGGATACATATGGAGTGATGTTGTGAGTAAGATTCGTTCCATGCTTTTAAATATCAGACGAAATGATGCGGCAGGGCAGGTGCTTGCCCAGCTCATTGCGGGCATTGTGATGATCTCGTTTATCTTTCTTGCCGTCGGACTTTTGTTGTGTCCCGGAACGGGCAAGCTCTTCTTCGGAGCAGGACTTATCGTTGGAATGATAGCTGCTGTATTTGCAGTGATAGGAATGTATGATGCGCTTGATGCAGGCCTCCGCCTCAACGAACGCGGTGCCGCAAGCTACATAAGAGCACGTAGCATACTTCGCATCGTCATTGCATTCGTACTTCTGCTCGCAGCAGTACTTATAAATGTCTACGCCTTCGCAGGCGTAACCGCCGGCCTGATCTCAATCAAGCTCAGCGGCCTGACGAATAAATTGATTAAGAGAATTATATATTAGTGATAATCAGGAGTCACGAATAAATATGTCCGTGAGGGCGTATTTCACCTACAACCGAACGGATATATTTATTCGTCACTCCGTTAAGAATTTATGAGGAGGATGACGCATGTTGTCTAATGTGACCGGTGTGGTCGGACACGTAGGAGCAGCCGAGATCCATAAGGAAGCGGACTTCTATATCCACCAGCTTTATCCGGTGAATTTCTTCGGAAATACAGTTTATATTACAACTACACATGTATGTACCATCATCATAATGGCGGTGCTTATGATATTTACCCTTGTTGCGAGACACAGCTTCATGAAGGCTGAGAGGGAGCACAAGATGACGACGCTCTCGACCATCGTTGAACTTGGTGTAGATACTCTGAACAAGTTTGTCGGAGGAACGCTTGGCAAGGCTGCCGGAAAGTATGCAAATTACATCGGTGTGCTTGCACTCTACATCTTCTTCAGCAACACTGCGGGTATCTTCGGTCTCAGGCCGCCGACGGCAGATTATGGTACGACACTCTGCCTCGCACTTATCACTTTTGTGATGATCGAGTATGCGGACATCAGATACAACAAGCTGGGAATGATCAAGAGTCTCTTCGAGCCTGTATTTTTCTTCTTCCCAATGAATGTTATCAGTATCTTCTCGACACCGCTTTCGATGTCACTCCGTCTCTTTGGTAATATCCTCGGAGGTACGGTACTTATGGCACTCTACTACGGAATGCTTCCGTGGTTCGCGAAGATCGGTGTTCCGGCTGCGCTGCATGTTTACTTCGATGTCTTCTCAGGTGCGATACAGACCTACGTATTCTGCATGCTGACGATAACCTTCATCAAGGATAAACGAGGCGACAACTGATCTGATCAAATTAGTATATTATTTCTGTAACCATTGGTTGCAGTCACAAATATTATAAATAATAAGAACAATATAATCATAGAAAGTACGGAGGAAAAAGCTATGAATATTAACAGTATTGACATTGTACATGCGTTTTCTGCACTTGGCGCAGGCTGTGCAGTTTGCTCAGGTATCGGTACCGGTATCGGACAGGGAAATGCAGCAGGTATGGCTGCTCAGGCAGTTGGACGTAACCCTGGAGCAAAGGGTGATATCATGTCTACAATGCTTCTCGGACAGGCAGTTGCAGAGACAACAGGTCTTTACGGACTTGTAGTTGCTCTTCTTCTTATGTTCGTTAAGCCTTTTGATAAGTAATCGAAGGGAGTTATCAGAGTGACTGGTGAGATTATTATAAGAAACGCAGGCACCGCTGTTCTTGAGGGCGGTACGGGGCGTATCTTCGGACTTGACAGTCAGCTTCTTTTTGACCTTCTGTTTCAGGGAATAGCTGTATTTATCCTGTTCCTTTTTGTTGGTTATCTTCTTATCAATCCTGTGCGCAACATACTTAAAAAGCGTCAGGAGAAGGTACAGTCCGATCTGGACGATGCGGCACGTGATAAGGAAGAGGCAGCACAGCTTAAGTCTGAGTATGATGAGAGACTGAAGAAAGTGGACGACGAGGCTTCCCTTATTCTGTCTGAGGCTAAGGCCAAGGCCGCTAAGAACGAGGCTATGATCATAGCTGAGGCTAAGGAAGAGGCCGGCAGAATAGTAACAAATGCCCAGAAGGATGCCGAGCTTGAAAAGCTTAAGGTTAAAGACGAGGTCAGGACCGAAATCATAAATGTAGCATCTGCCATGGCCGGAAAGATTATCGAAACATCTATCGACCAGAATAAACAGGATGAGCTCCTTGATGAGACTCTGAAGGAAATAGGTGATGATACATGGCAAGAGAAATAGAATCTGTTTACGGAGGCGCACTTTTTGAAGCGGCTGTGGAGAAGGGAAGACTGAGAGAGCTTTACGAGGAAGCCGGAGCAGTTATCATCGGACTTGATGATAATCCGGAGCTTGTGAGCATACTTGAGAATCCATCCATTGACAGCGATAAGAAGGAAGAACTCCTTAAAGCTATATTTAGCGGAAGAGTCGACGAGCTTATTGCAAATACGCTTATGCTGGCGGTTGAAAAAGGCCACAGCAGGTATCTCACAAAGATACTTAACGTATTTATCAAGGCTGCCATGAAGGAACTTGGAATCGGTGAGGCTACAGTCAGAACCGCATTTGATCTTTCGGATGCGCAGAAGAAGCAGGTCGAAGATAAGATACTTACTACGGCTAAGTTTAATGAGGTGATCATTGATTATAAGGTTGATAAGAGCCTTATCGGAGGAATGATCATTAAGATAGGTGACAGAGTTGTTGACAGCAGCATTGCCAACCAGCTCGAGTCACTTAGGAAGAGTTTGATGAAAGGACAGCAGGCAAATGAAGTTAAATCCTGAAGAGATCAGTTCTGTAATTAAAAAGCAGATCGAAGGCTACAAGACAAAGCTTGAAACCTCTGATACAGGAACGGTAATTCAGCTGGCTGACGGTATAGCACGTGTGCATGGTCTGGACAAGGCCATGATGGGCGAGCTTCTCCTCTTCCCGGGGGATGTCTACGGAATGGTGCTCAACCTTGAGGAAGATAACGTCGGTGTTGTTCTTCTTGGTGATATGAGCGGCATCAGTGAAGGTGACACAGTTAAGACCACCGGAAGAGTTGTTGAGGTACCTGTCGGTGATGCTATGCTCGGACGAGTTGTTAATGCACTCGGACAGCCTATAGATGACAAGGGTCCTATCGTTACCGATAAGTCAAGACAGATAGAGAGAGTTGCTCCGGGCGTTATCACACGTAAATCGGTTGATACTCCGCTTCAGACCGGTATCAAGGCCATCGATGCGATGGTTCCGATCGGAAGAGGCCAAAGAGAGCTCATTATCGGAGACAGACAGACCGGTAAGACAGCTATCGCCCTTGATACTATAATCAACCAGAAGGGTCAGGGCGTTTACTGTATCTACGTTGCTATTGGACAGAAGGCTTCTACAATAGCAAATATAGTTAAAACACTTAATGAATACGATGCAATGGCGTACACCACAGTAGTTGCGGCTACCGCAAGTGAGATGGCGCCTATCCAGTATATTGCGCCTTATGCAGGATGTGCGATCGGCGAGGAGTGGATGGAGAACGGCAAGGACGTGCTGATCGTTTATGATGATCTGTCTAAGCACGCTACGGCATACCGTACACTTTCACTTCTTCTGAGAAGACCGCC
>DOVL01000298.1 GCA_003520105.1 Lachnospiraceae bacterium
GACCAAATGATCTAAGGATAATGGTGTAAACTATGAGTTACAGAAAAGAAAGAAAAAAGAAATTGGCTCTTATATATGTGATCGGCACACTTGTTGTGCTGATCACTGCAGCTATTTTGATAGCGCTTCTTAAATCTGACAAGGAGAAGCTTCGTGATGAAGGAATAGCTGAGTACAAAGCCGGACATTACGAAGAGGCAATAAAGCTGTTTAAAGAGTCGCTTGATGAAAATCAGCTCTTTTCTGGGAAAATGGATCTGGATACCAGAATGTATCTCGGAACTGCTCAGTTAAAGCTCGGACAATACAGAGAGGCTGAGAAGACCTTTATCAGAGTTCACAAAGATAATGACGGTACTCTGGACGATAACAAGATAAATACATTTCTTGGGATATGTACAGCCATGCAGGCTTTTGGTTATGCAAAACCTGAAACACTCATCCCTCAATATGAGGATGCTGTAAAGGGTGGAAATTATACTGCGCTTCTTTATCTTGCAGCCTGCTACTATGAAACTGAAGATTATGAACAGATGCTTCAGGCGTATGGCGATTATATAACAAGAGTCGGCATGAATACCTATGTTGCCTACCAGCTTTCGTCATATTATATGAATAACGGTGATTACGAGACAGCTATCGGCTACGTAAATGACGGACTTCAGTCAGGTGATGATCTCTTCATAGATAAGCTTCAGTACAATCAGGTGGTTTATTACGAGAAAAAGCATGATTTTAATAAGGCATATGAGCTTATGAATGAGCTTTATAAGAATTATGCCGATAATGTAGAGTTTAAGGCGGAATATGATTATCTCTATACAAGAGTAAATATCAATCCCAATCCGGTAAATTCTATTGAGGAAGATGAGGAATAAGAATAGTGGCTGAGTTACCTAAGGCTTTCGTAAATGAAATGATAAGGATGCTTGGAGAAGAAGAGTTTGAGGAGTATAAGGCCTCTCTCGGTAAAGGATTCCGGCATGCGCTCAGAGTTAATACAAATAAGATCAGTTCTGCTGATCTTATTTCGATATGTCCGGCAAAGCTTACACCTGTCCCGTGGTGCAAGAACGGATTTTATTATGATGAGTCTGAGTTTCAGGCGTCAAAACATCCGTTTTATTATGCCGGCCTGTATTATCTTCAGGAGCCAAGTGCGATGCTTCCTGCATCGGTTCTTCCGGTTGAAGAGGGTGATAAGGTGCTTGATATTTGCGCGGCACCGGGTGGTAAGTCAACCGAGCTTATCCAGCATATTGGCAAAACCGGATTTCTTGTTTCGAATGATATAAGCGCTTCAAGAGCCAAAGCCTTATTAAAGAATCTTGAGGTTTTTGGTGCAGAGAATCTTCTGATCACCTGCGAGAGCCCTGACAGGCTAAGTGCTGCATTTCCGGGATATTTTGATAAAATACTTATAGATGCTCCTTGTTCAGGTGAGGGTATGTTCAGAAAGTCATCTTCGATGATAAGCTCATGGAACGAGGACAGACCGAAGGAGTTTTCGGATATTCAGAGAAGTATTCTCAGGGAGGCTGTTAAAGCCCTTAAACCGGGCGGAATGATACTTTATTCAACCTGTACATTTAATTCTCTGGAGGATGAGAAGAGCGTTGAATACCTTCTGTCACTCGACAGCAGACTGAAGATAGTTCCGTTTGATACATATGAGGGCTTCGTTCCGGGCAATAATAACTGGAGCGGAACGGATATCAAAGATATTGACAAGACCATGCATCTCTTTCCACATAAGGTTGAGGGAGAGGGTCACTTTGTATCACTTATTAAGTCCGAGGCTGAGGATGATGATATAACTTATTCGAATGTACCGGAGCATAGTATAAAAAGAACTAAGCTTACGCATGAAATCACCGACTTTCTTTTGCATATCAGTAAGAAATATGACAGAGACCGTTTTGAACTATTAGGTGAGAGACTTTTCTATATTCCGGAAGGCTGTCCTGAAGCATCGGGACTTCGCATCCTAAGAAGAGGCCTTCTCTTCGGTGAACAGAAGAAGAACCGTTTTGAACCAAGTCAGGCTCTGGCGATGACTCTCAAGGCATCTGATTTTGATAATGTTCTTGACCTGAATACAGATGATATCAGAGTTACAAAATATTTAAGAGGCGAAACTCTGGAATTATCCGATGACGAAAACAAGGCTTTATCTGATGGATACATATTGATCTGTGTTAATGGTTTCTCTCTTGGCTTCGGAAAGCTCTCCAAAGGAATAATCAAGAATAAATATCTTCCGGGCTGGAGGATGATGTAGAGTTCCGAGCGATAGAAAGAGATTTTAGGATATAATTATGAATAATAAATCTGACATAAAAGATAATAATGTCAAGGCGAATAAGAACAAAACGGTAAAAAGCGTAACCAAAAGCAGTGAGGCAAAGAAAACAAAGCCTTCCAAAGGTGAATATGGTTATGCATCAAGGTATAAGAACAGGAAGATAATACTAACGCTTATATGTTTTTTATGCATAGTTGTTGATGTGTTGATCGGTCTTATCATGTTTCAGACCAGGGCAACTCTTTTTACGATAGTTGCGTGCGTCATGTCGCTTCCTTTTGCAAAAAATCTGATCGGTTATATCATGGTTGTAAAGTTTAAACCGCTCACGACTGAACAGTATGAGAAGGTTACACGGATGGGTGAAACCGAAGATGCGCTTATGTGCTATGATATATCTATTTCCGATACAGAAAAAATGTATTTCTTCCCTTGCGTAGCCATCTATGGAAATAATGTTATAGGTCTGGCACAGGCTATGAGAGGCGAGTCTATTGAAAGCTTTGATCTGAATAAAAAGGCTGCATCCGGCAGAGATATTCATCATATTGAATATATTAAGAAAAATGAGAAGACTCTTGCAATGATAAATGACAGCAGCAAGATCAAGGCGAGATGCGTTGCGGTTCTGACTCTCCAGGATATGGAGAAGGAGCTTTATAAGGTGTCATCAAATGTTGAAGAGAAGAGTGATTCCAGAAGGAAAAATGAGAAGATCCTGAAGGAGAGACTTCTTGAGATGGGTGTATAGTCATCCAAAATATTAAGTTGTATTTACTGCATATAATTCGAGAGGGTATTCAGAGTGAAGGAATTTGTAATAAGTAAAAATGATGAAGGCCAGAAGCTGAAGAAGCTTTGTATGCGTATACTTGACAAGGCTCCGGGATCTTTTACTTACAAGATGATACGTAAGAAAAATATTACTCTGAATGATAAGAAGGCCACCGGAGACGAGGTTCTTAATTCGGGCGATATAGTGAAGTTTTATCTGGCTGATGAAACCTTTACGAAGTTCGCTTCACTGAGTGACGTTAAAACTGACAAAACCGGAGAATCTTTCACAAAGGTCGGAGAATCCTCTGCAAAGACCGATGACGGAACGGTTAAAAAAAAGAATGGTCCGACGGATGTTAAGATCAACAAATATAATAACAATAAAGATAATACTAAGAGTCTTTCGGATAAGGATATCATCTACATTGATGATGATATATTGATCATCAACAAGGAATATGGTGTTCTGTCTCAGAAGGCTAAGCCGGATGATGTTTCAATAAATGAAATGATGCTTTCGTATCTCAGTAAAAAAGGGCTGTGGACGGGAAACACTTTCAAACCATCCGTATGTAACAGACTCGACAGAAATACTACCGGCATCATACTTGCCGGAATCTCAATCAAAGGTCTTCAGCTGCTAACCGGTGCTGTCAGAGACAGAAAAATAGATAAATACTACAGAACATTCTGTATGGGAAGATTTGATAAGGCCTGCCGCGTCAGATCATTTCTTCTGAAGGATGAGAAGAATAATATAGTTAAAATACTATCTGAAGAAGAGTTTCGTCTGGCCGGCTCACCTAAGAGCTATAGCCATATAGAAACCGAATTCAGACCGGTTTCATATTCAAAGGACGGAAAACTGACTCTTCTTGAGGTAAAACTGATAACAGGAAAATCTCATCAGATCAGAGCCCAGCTTGCAAAGCTCGGTCATCCGATCATTGGAGACAGAAAATACAGTGGCAGTTTAGCTGATTCCCGAACAAACAGTGGAACACGAACAACCGGCAGAAAGGCATCAGATACCTACGGCCTCAAAGCCCAGCTCCTCCACGCATACAGAATAAGCTTTCGAGAGGGCTGCGAGAAATACACGGGCAAGGACTTCACATGTCCATACCCCGAAGCTTTTAACAAAATAATTACTGATAATTTTGATTTGTAATGAATTGTGATGTGCATGCAAATATGCCTCTGACGGCGTATTCTTGCTACAAGGATGAGGTATATTTGCATGTGCATCAATTATAATTATATTAAGAGGCAATATGGCTACATGGAATTCCCGTGGACTTCGAGGTTCAACCCTCGAGGAACTTATTAATTCAACAAACGAATTCTATCGCAAGAAAAAGCTTGCTCTTGTCCAGAAGATACCGACACCGATAACACCTGTTGAGATCGATCCTGAGACAAGGAGGATAAGCAAAGCTTATTTTGAGAAGGATTCCACAGTCGATTACATCGGCGTGGTACAGGAGATTCCTGTCTGTTTTGATGCAAAGGAGTGTAAGACCGAAACCTTTCCTCTGCAGAATATTCATGAGCATCAGTTTGAATTCATGAAGGAATTTGAGGAACAGGGCGGAATATCCTTTATAATCATTCATTTTACAACGAGAAACGATTTCTATTACATGACCTTCAGAGAACTTAAATCATATTTTGACAGAGTTGATGAAGGACATGCCAAGAATTTTAAATACAGCGAACTTGATGATGACTTCTTCCTTAAAGGAGAGGGAGGAGCATTGGTTCATTATCTAAAAGGTATAGAGAGGGATTTGGAAGAAAGGAGTTAATTATGCATGATTTTTACAGAGTAAGTACTGCAGTACCTGATGTCAGTGTAGGTGATGTAAATTATAATTATGACAGAATTATCGAGAAGATTGAAAAGGCTGAGAGATACGAGTCTCAGATAATAGCTTTCCCTGAGATGGCTATTACCGGATATAGTTGCCAGGATCTGTTTTTCCAGAACAGTCTGCTTAAGAAGTCCAACGAGGCTATTAAGAATCTTGTGGCTTATTCAGAGAGAGTGAGACAGGTAATTATTGTCGGTGCTCCTTTCAAATATGACAACAGATTATATAATGCTGCTTATGTTATTTTTGGTGGCTGCCTCTGTGGCATCACTCTGAAGACTTATCTTCCAAATTATGCAGAATTCTACGAGAAGAGATGGTTTGATTCGGCAACCGATCTTCCGGACAAATATAGTGTGGTTGATTTCAATGGTGAGAGTGTTCAGGTCGGAAATAACATAATCTATGATCTTAACGGTCTTAAGTTTGCCGTTGAAATCTGCGAAGACCTCTGGGCACCTGTCAGTCCGGGAACACTTTATTCACTTGCAGGAGCTGAGCTTATCATTAATATTTCAGCCAGCAACGAGCTTATTTCCAAGAGAGATCACAGAAAGAATCTCATCATAGAGACTTCTGC
>DOVL01000317.1 GCA_003520105.1 Lachnospiraceae bacterium
CTGTCGAGGACGTCGATCATACACTGATGAATCCTCTGATATTTATTGCTGTCCAAGGTGTTGAGTCTGACCGTATCCTCAAATACATCCTCAAACCTCTCATGAACCTCAGGAACCGGAAAAGCTATTATCGTAAAGCTGTATTTGTCTCCCGGAATATACTCGTTCACAAGCTCTCCGCTTCTGGTCGCAAATTCGGTATATAGCTTCTGCTGTGCATCGGTATACGAAGAAGCATCATCCTTGGCTACCGGCTCAGCCGTCTCCTCACCAAAGCTTTCTATAACCGCAGGGCCGGCATATACAGCCGCATCCTCTCTGTATTCCTCATAAACCTTACGCATTATATCCAGCTTACGCTCGATAAATCTCTTGTTCAGGAACAGCGCATCGTCACATCTGTGATCATAATCGAACTGCATGTTAAGGGAAATATTGGTGAAGCCCTGTCTGATAACCTGCTTACGATTTATGCGGCTCACTGCATAACGGCAGAGGATCGGCTTAAGGCCTATTTTATCAAAGCCCTTGATTGCAGCCCTGACTATCCTTTCCTGCCCGATTGAATATCTTATGTTAACCGTTTTCTTTCCGTCAAAAGGAACATTCATGGTCTCAAAGCCTTTTCTGAAGCCGCCCACGAAGGTCTCAGCGATCTTATCGATCTCCTCCTGCGGAAGGCTCGCAAGGTATTTTGAAAGCCCTCTCTCGTTCTCTCCGATGTATTCGCCATAGCTGTATAAATAATACTCGGAATTTAGATCGGCCTCCGTACAGATTCTGTACGAAAGTCCTTCGATCGGAAGGAGTATCTCCTCTATCCTCTCTCTGATAAGCTCCTCAGAATAATCGTAGGCATAATAATACAGTGCCTCCTCGACAGCCGTAAGACTTGCTCCATCCTCGGAACTGCAGATCGAATAAACCTCCAGAAACAGCTCCATCAGTATCAGAATATCGAAAGCCTTATCATCAGCTATAAGCATCGGAAAGCTGTAAACTTCCGAATAAATATATGACAAAGCTTTGCCGAAGCTTCCGAGCTTATCCGCAGCATACTCCGGATTGAGATAGCTCTTCTCATACGCATTCTTACGCAGCTCCGCAAATACTCTTTCGTTTCGCTCACGGAGAAACAGAAGCTGCTCCGCGTCATCACTCGATCCGGAATCCGCATGAAGATCATTCAAATCTGTCGCATCATCTGATTTAATATCATCTGTAGCTTCACAGATGCATCCATACGAGTCAAAAACATCAATAATATATTTTGAAACATGCAAAAAGAACTCCCGAAGATCACTTTTCAGAGCATTTTCACCATTCTCTGACAATTCCTCCGGCAGTTCCTTGATCCTGTTATATGCGAGATCAAATCTCTCTTTTAGTTCTTCATCAATAAACAATTGTCCAATCCCCCGACTAAAAATATTCTAAATCAATGTATTTCGATGAAACCTTCACATTTCATGAAATCATATGATCATAAGTGCAACAAGAAGAAGCAGCACGCCCACCGACAGAATGACCGAAAGCCTCTTCGTGTTTGTATTTCCGTTCTCCTGCTTATAAGATGTGATTGCAAAAAACAGCCCGTTGAGGCCAAGTACTCCTGCAATCAGAAGAAGCGTTCCTGCATAATCAGGCGTCTTGCCGCTTGTGAGGATCGATACAAAGAGCAGGACTACAATTATCCCGAGCGCAAGAAAACCTGAAACCAGAGATATTACTGTATCACTCGCAACGAGATCATCCGCAAAACTATATCCTTTTTTTCTTCTTCTGAATATCTTCACACCAACTGCTCCACAATTCATGATGCGAACCGGACGAATACGCCCGGCTCACAACTATTTTTTTACTCCACACATCCACGTATCTCGGCGATATCCCCGATACCATGACGCTTCATAAAGTCTTCTATTCCCTTAACGATCTCAGCCGTAATTGTAGGATTTCTGAAGTTTGCAGTACCGACTGCAACCGCAGTTGCACCGGCCATGATAAACTCTATAGCATCCTCAGCTGAAGCGATTCCGCCCATTCCGATAACAGGTATTTTAACCGCTCTCGATGCCTGATAAACCATTCTTACAGCTATCGGCTTGATTGCAGGTCCCGAAACGCCTCCGGTTTTATTTGCAACCGCAAAACGTCTTCTCTCGATATCGATCTTCATACCTGTAAGTGTATTTATAAGGGAAATAGCATCCGCACCGCCGGCCTCGGCAGCCTTGGCCATAACCGTTATATCAGTAACATTCGGGCTGAGCTTCATGATTATCGGCTGCTTAGCTGCTTTCTTAACCGCACAGGTAATATCATAAAGTGCATCCGGATTCTGTCCGAAGGCGATACCGCCCTCCTTAACGTTTGGACATGAAACATTGATCTCGAGCAGATCTGCCGGTGAATCGGCAAGCTTCTCTACAACATCAACATAGTCCTCAACCGAACGACCGCAAACGTTAATGATTATCTTCGTATCCTGCTTAGCGAGGAACGGAAGGTCTCTTGAAAGAAATGTATCGATTCCCGGATTCTGAAGACCTACTGCATTCATCATTCCGCTGCTGGTCTCAGCTATACGAGGTGTCGGATTGCCGGCCCATGGAACATTTGCAACGCCCTTGGTCGTAACAGCTCCAAGCACACTGAGATCAACAAAATCAGCGTATTCCATGCCTGAACCGAAGGTTCCGGAAGCTACAGTAACAGGATTCTTCATCTTAACTCCTGCTATATCAACTGACATATTCATCAGAGCTCCACCTCCTCAGCATCAAATACAGGTCCGTCCTTGCAGATCCTCTTGTTATTAACCTTTGAGTGATCGTCAACCTTATGGCATTTTGTTACGCAAGCAAGGCAGGCGCCAACGCCGCAGGCCATCCTCTCCTCAAGAGATATCTGTGCCTTGATCTTCTTCTCAAATGAATATGCACTGACACCCTTAAGCATAGGAGTAGGTCCGCAGGCATAGATCATGTCTCCGGTTATATCATATTCCTTAAGTCCGTCAATAACGGTTCCCTTGATTCCGATTGAACCGTCATCTGATGTTATGTAAACTGTGCTGTATTTCTCGAAATCCTCAACAAGGAAGGTACCCTTATCTCTGAAGCCGAGAACAACCTTGATATTTTCCTTTGGAACGCCTGAAAGATTAAGTGTTTTAGCAAGATAAAGCATCGGAGGAATCCCGATACCTCCACCGAGAAGGATATGAACACCTTCCGTATTAAACTTGTATCCACCGCCGAGTGGTCCTACGATCTCAACCGTATCTCCTGCCTCAAGATTTGAAAACTCCTCTGTTCCGGCGCCTGCGATCCTGAAAACGATACGCATGGTCTGCGCCTCGCTGTCCACGTCACAGATACTTATCGGTCTCGGAAGCATCCTGCTCTTATCCTTAGAATAAAGGTCGATAAACTGCCCCGGAACAGCCTGTGATATGACATCGCCCACATTCAGAACGATGCTTATTATTCCCGGCTGAAGCACAGTTTTCTCAACCACTTTTGCATTATATTTTTCCTTATCCATACTATCCTCTCTATCCCGCATTTATATACTCACCAAATGAATATGCCAAACAATAGCATATATAATACAAAACCTATCGAATGTAATACCAATATTACATCATACGTACAGTGCATATATGTTATATCACAATACAGCTGATCGTTTATCTCGGCTTTACGATCATCTTTACAGTTCAACTGATGTACGAATATCAAGAAGCATGTCCTCTACGGCTGCTCTTGATGCGTCTGCGTAATTCTCGCTGCCGAATGAAGCGTATTTTTCATTCTTATATGCTGCGATGATTCCTCTTGAAGAGTTAACGATCGCACCAAGCTTATCCTCATTGAAGAAAGCCTTCAGGTCGCTGCCCTTGCCGCCCTGAGCTCCGTAGCCCGGAACAAGGATCAGAGTTCTTGGCATGATCTTTCTCAGTCTTGCACCCATTTCAGGATAGGTTGCACCGACAACTGCGCCGACATAGCTGTATGAATCACCCATCAGCTCATCGCCCCACTCACGAACCTTCTCACCTACATGCTCGTAAAGCGGTCTGCCATCAACCATTCTGTCCTGGAACTCGCCTGAAGAAGGATTTGAAGTTTTAACAAGGACAAATATACCCTTATTTCTCTCCTTACAAACCTCCATAAAAGGCTTAACTCCGTCGCTTCCGAGATATGGATTAACTGTTGCAAAATCCTCATCGAACGGTACTATTTTCTCGCCCTCAATCTCAATGCTTCCGAGATGTCCGATAGCGTATGCAGTACTTGTTGAACCGATATCGCCACGTTTAACATCGCCGATGATCACAAGTCCTTTTTCCTTACAATAATCAACTGTTCTCTTGAATGCAGCAACGCCAGGAACACCAAACTGCTCATACATAGCGATCTGTGGCTTAACAGCAGGGATGAGATCATATGTTGCATCAACTATCCCCTTGTTAAACTGAAATACAGCCTCAGCAGCAGCCTCAAGAGTCTTACCATATTCTGCAACGGCAGCCTTCATGATATGCTCAGGAATCATCGAAAGATTCGGATCAAGACCTACTACAACAGGTGCATTTTTCTTCTTTATTTCACTCATTAACTTATTGATCATCTGCTCTTTTTGACCCGCTGTAACGGATCTCTCCTTTATAAATATTATAGTTTGTCATTCCGCATCAGAATGCCGACTGACCTTCTATCATGATATCAGGGGCGATGATCTCGCCCCCGACCATGGTTCATGACATAAATCAACAAAGTGATTGTACCAAAAAACAAAGTATGTTTCAAGATTTCGCTTTCCAGTATTCCAGATACTTTTTAAGGTTTTTTCTGCCCGTTTCGGATATATATATTTCTCTTCCGCATTCATCCATAGTAAGCATGTGCTTCTTTCTGTCGATATGAGCCACATTACACATATTTACAATGTCATAACGATTACAATAAAGCATACCCGTCCGCTCCAGATTATGGATCAGACCCTTGAGCACACTCTTCGGAAGTGTCAGTTCTCCGACGTTGCGGAGATAAATCAGATCATATTTACTGTGTGTTTCGATCAGGATGATATTTGAGATATTCAGCTTGTAAATACTGTCTTCAATCGCGACAAAACAATAATCAGTATTTTTCAGCTTCTCCCTCAGCCGACACAGCTCGCGCCTAAAGGCAAGTTCAGCGATATCAGCCTTAAATTCATCCTTATCGATCGGATTTTCGTAGAACTTGTAGCAATGATAATCCTTATAGACAACCAACTGCTTATCAATGAGTTCAGACAAAACTATGATGTAAGCGTCAAAATATCTCTCTGAATCTCTGATCAGTTCGATGAATCTGAGCCCCTGGATCTCCCCCTTATTTTTGTCCAGATGCAGATTCACTACAAAGATGTCGATACTGTTTTCTGCCAGCACGGAGTGTGCTTCCTCCATGCTACCACAATCATAAATCACTGCTCCCCTCACGCAGTCGGATATGAGCCTTTTGATCATCTCTCTTCTTCTTGTAAAACCCTCAAAAACAAGAAACTTCATATGTTTTCCGGATAAACTGCAAAACCGGTTCCTCCTTCCCTTAGTTTTGCATTTTATTTAGAAAAAATACTTTCTTACACCCCTCTCGCACTTCGACAGTTTTTACCTTCCCATGCGATATAAAAAGGGCCCAGGATATAACCCTGAGCCCTGAGGTTCTTATTATTCTCCTCCGCCGTCTTCCGGTGGAGTTTCAGTTTCCGTCGGAGCTTCCGTTAGAGCTTCCGTTGGAGCTTCCGTAGTAGCTTCTGTCGGTGTTTCAGTAGTAGGTGGTGCCTCAGTTGTCGTCGGCTGGTCGGATGCAAAGCTTGCGCTTATCGAATGACCTCTATCCACTTCAGTAAATACGTACTGATTAACAGGGCCAACGCTCTTACCGTCTACTACGACATCCTTAATAGTGTATCCTGAATTCGGAGTAATATATATAGTTACCGTAGCCTTCATAGGAACAGGTACAGTCTGTGATATCGTACCGCCTTCCGATGCAGACGTCTTGATTATCGGATTACCGTTCTCATCAAGTCCAAGCTCCTCTTTCGACAGATGCTTGTCACAGACTTCTTCGAAGAATCTGTCATCATACTGGAAATCAACACCTTCAATGGTCTTCTTTCCGGTCTCAGGATCAGTTAAAACTACATAGCTTTCTGTTTCAGGACACGTATCGGTAGCAATCTTGTGTGTTTCCTTACATATCTTGATTGTCTGATGTCCCTTACATCTCTCACCAGGAATACTGTCTTCCGCACAGTAATCGGTACTTGTAGGACATCCCTCTACCGGAAGATCACCAGATATCTGACATACTGTTACTGTTGTAATGCCATCAGGTCTCTCCATGATATCCTTGTCGAGATCCCAGCCTTCTTTCTCACATATCTGATCCATAACATCGGCCCACATATATTTGTGATATATAGCGTCGCCGAGGTTAACGTTCATGTCATATCCATACCATACAGAAGCTGTATAATATGCTGTCATTCCACAGAACCAGAGGTCGTAGTTACTTGAAGTCGTACCGGTCTTACCTGCGCAAACCGCACCGGTATTCATACGAGCCGGCGTACCGGTTCCGCTTCTGACAACGTCCTTCATACAATCAATAAGCATCCATGCTGTTGTAGCCTTCATGACTCTTCTTGATCTGTCTTCCGGAGTTGTATTATCGATTACAACGTTTCCGTCGTGGTCGATAACCTTTGAGTAAAATACAGGTTTGATATATACACCGCCGTTAGCAATACTTGCATAGGCTGCTGTTATCTCAAGATTGGTTACACCGTATGTAAGACCACCGAGGCAAAGCGACTGAGTAATATCCGAAACTACATCTCCGCTGCTCCAGACCTCTTCATCAACCAGTGTTGTAAATCCAAGATCATTTACATGTTCAAAACAAACCTCAGGAGTAACAAGTGTAAGTGTTTTAACTGCGATAATGTTCAGCGAATCTCTGATACCGTCTCTTATCGAACAGTAGCCTCTGTATCCGCCGTACCAGTTTATAACCGAACCACTGCCGTCTGCGTATTGATACGGTTCATCCTTCTGCATAAATGCAACGTTACCGCCCTCTTCCAGGTAAGGCATGAAAGCTGCAAGAACCTTAAAGGTCGAACCCGGCTGTCTCATACCCATCGTAGCTCTGTCGAAGGTAAGGTTTCCTGATTTCTCACCTCGTCCTCCGAATACAGCCTTAACGAAACCGGTATGCTGGTCGATAACCGTTATCGTTGCCTGCGGCTGAGGTGAAACTACAAAGTCCTCGGC
>DOVL01000251.1 GCA_003520105.1 Lachnospiraceae bacterium
AAGCTCTTGGTCGGATACATATGACCGTTGTATTCCGTAACAAGATATGGTTTATCGTTATCGGAGGTAACTGCGCTCTTCTTCTCAACACCCATATTTGTACCGATATGACTGAAATCATTGTAGGTATAAACATCCTCAAAGAGATGACTCTTCTTGAAGTTTCTTACACCGCCGGTAGGTCTTGTTGGATCAAGCAGATGTGCCATTTCATTTGTCTTCTGATAGAATTCGTCATCATCAACAGACTCATTGATACGGACACCCCATATAATGATAGACGGATGGTTTCTATACTGAGTAACCATCTCCTTCAGGTTCTCAACTGCCTGAGCCTTCCACTCATCATCACCGATATGCTGCCATCCCGGCATCTCTGTGAAGACCAGAAGTCCAAGCTCGTCACATCTGTCGATGAAGTAATGAGACTGAGGATAATGCGATGTTCTTACTGCGTTTACTCCAAGCTCGTATTTTAAGATATCGGCATCATTAACCTGCAGGCTCTTCGGAGCAGCATATCCTACATAAGGATAACACTGATGATGATTCAGACCTCTTATCTTCAGCTTACGTCCGTTCAGGAAATATCCTTCCTTCTTGAATTCGGATCTTCTGAAGCCGATTCTTGTACTGAATTCATCTATCACTGTATCTCCCTCGTATATCTTAACGATAAAGCTGTAAAGCTTAGGGAAAGTAACGTCCCAGAGTCTGATATCATAAGCGTTGACCTTGAGGCTTATATTTTCTGATTTAGCATATTCAGCGGTCTCGCCAAGAGTAAGACCATATTCATCATCATAAACCTTAGCTGAAACAACGTATTTTTCATCAGGATTCTTGATCTTGATGTCTGCCTCAACATAAGCCTCGGTATTATAGGTTCTGAGTCTAAGATTCATCTTGGCAGCACTTCTTATCTCGCCCGGAAGCACAGTTTCTGCAGGGATCATAGGCTTTGCAAATACATCCTCGATGCATGTTTTCTCCTTGATATCAAGATAAACATCCCTGTAAATACCGCCATAGGTCATATAATCGATAACATATCCGAATGGAGGCACGTTCACATCTTCCATGCTGTTACATTTAACAACAAGGACATTTTTCCAGCCAAGCATAAGATTCTTGGTAATATCGATCGTGAATCCTGTATAACCACATTTATGCTCTGCTATGAGTTCTCCGTTCAAATATACCTCAGCCACATGAGCCACACCCTCAAAGGTAAGAAGTATGGTCTTGTCCTTCCAGAGATTTGAAGCATCGATGAATCTCCTGTATCCGCTTATCATCTGGTATGATTTTTCACTAAAATAATTAAAAGGAGTTTCTTTTACAGTATGAGGAAGCCTTACCTCCTTCATCGGAACATTACAGTTACTGAAATTAAGTTCTTCTCTGAATTCTTCGGTAAATCCCCATCCATCATTAAGATATATTCTTGCCATTTTATTATCCTCCTCTTCTATTTTGTACCGTGATAAGTGAAGCTCAGCATTGTCATATCATCAAACTGAGGCACTACGCCAAAATACTGTGTAACTGAATTCTTGACAATATGAATAAGGTCTTCATCATTTTTATATTTGTTGGAATTAAGTACCTTAAGGAGCCTCTCTTTCTCAAATCGCTCCCCATCAATACTCTTGGCATCCAGAACACCGTCTGTATAGAGGAATATTCTGTCACCATCCTTCAGATCAAAGCTGTATCCAGGAAATTTGACATCAGGCATAAATGCGACCGGCATACCGTGTATATCTTTCTCGATCTTATAGCCTTCATTTGAATTCATGATTGCAGGATAATCGTGTCCGGCATTGCAGCATTCTATGTGACCGGTCTCAAGATCGATTATTCCAAGCCATACTGTAACAAATAGTCCCGCTTCATTCTTCTCATTGATCCTTCTGTCGGCATATTCAATTATATCCGACGGCGTACCTCCCAGCTGAGCACGTGTCTTGATAATGATCTTGGATATGGTCATAAACAGCGCAGCGCCAATACCCTTATCCGAGACGTCAGCCATAAGTATAGCCAGATGCTTATCATCAACCATGAAGAAATCATAGAAATCTCCGCCAACCTCCTTGGCCGGCACAGTCATTGCAAAGATGTCAAAATCCTTTCTGTCAGGAAATGCAGGGAAAATATTCGGCAGAAGGTTCATCTGAATCTTCGAGGCAATACCCAGTTCGTGACGTGTTACCGCAATCCTCTTCTCTCTTTCGGCAACAAGTACACCATAGTTCAGAATGATAGCCAAAAGCAGTGATGCCGGTTTTAGGGATATTCCAAACTTGAACCTGGTAACTATTTCGGCAAGTATCGGCAGCAAATATAAAGTTCCTGATACTATTTTTGTTTTAGCCGAAGCCTTTGATTTTATAAGAATATAAATATATGCAGGGATAATAACGAGGTACAAAGTCCACTTCAGGTCGTAGAGACTTGTTCTTGCATAAGTACCGTTTGAATCAACCGTAAAGAATATCGGGAAGAAAATATCAAGTATATTTACGATTGAATACATATAAAAACCTATAAGGAAAACCGTATTGGTTATATCAATGAACTTATTTCTGACTCCAAGCGTTTTCTGAATATAAAGCCAGAAAAGGAAGCTGAGTGCATGATATGAAACATGAAGAAATGAGTTTGTAATACAGTTTACAGTACGATAATCCGGAAGATCCTGTACCAACCATGCCATTTCATCAAAAAACAGTGTCAGAGCACAAACAAGAAGCTGTGGAATAAATACAGCGATATGGTCCTCAACGGATTCAACGCTCTGAATGCAGCTGAAAAAAACAACCGCACATATGGCAATTCCAAGTATTTCAATTCCTGTACTCAATGTCCAAGACGGATCCATGTCCTTGAATCCACGTATGAACTGGAACAGAAGCCCTGCAAAAGCCAAGAATATCAGGAAAGAAAAACATGCATATATAACCTTTTTATTCTTCTGGAAAACTATCTTTTCCAACACTTTCATTATCATTAAAAATCTACCTCAATTATTCTTGAATCTATTTAAAACAATAAACAATCATTGTTAGTATCGCTGTAATTAAGTATTCATTATAAACGGACTGTGTGGAGCATAGTCCGAATGTCATGGATCAGACCGAAACTTTTTATTTCTTCAAGCTGAAGCTTCATCTTGTCCGGAAGTATATCTCTGATATATGCTTCATCAATATCAGACGTTTCCTTAAGCATACTTCCCTCATCCATATACTTTAGTGTCGTTTCGGACGTAATTCCCGCAGGAACCAGAAATACCGCTCTTGCCTCACGACTGAAGTGTTTTACAAAACGCACAGACTGAGGTCTCGGACCCACAAAGGACATATCCCCCTTCAACACGTCAATAAGCTGCGGAAGCTCATCCAGACGATATTTTCGAAGCACTCGACCTACCCGTGTGATTCTTTCATCTTCATCTCTCGCAAGGATGCTTCCTGCCGATTCCGCGCCTTTTTTCATGGTTCGGAATTTGTGTATTCTGAATATCTTGCCGTAGGTAGTGACTCTTGCCTGTCTGAAGAAGACACCCCCTCTCGAATCCAGAAGGATCATAAACGAAATTGCTATAAATACAGGTGACAGAATGACCAGAAGCAGAGCCGAAAGGAAGACATCAAAAATTCTCTTTACCGCAAATGAAATTCTCTTTTTTCTTATAATTCTGTAATACTCTTCAACCTCGGAAATCTTCATCCATTCAGGTAATTCTTCCCAGCTTCTGATACGCATCTTCATCAACCTCATCACGCTGAATTTTCACACAAATAATCATTATAATTATAACCTAAAACCGCTTAATAGTAAACCAAAAAAGTCCCACGGAACGCCTCATTCCGTAGGACATTTTTAACTTATTGTCTAGTTATTTCACATAAATCCCGCACAACCTCACCGGCAAGTATCAGGCCGGCTACAGATGGAACAAATGCAACGCTTCCGGGCGGGAACATATCCTTTCTGGTGACCTTTTCATCACGTTCCCGGACAGCATCACTCTCACCTTTCGTCTCAGGTTCTTCAGCTGTAGGATAAATAGGTTTCATAGCTATTTCTTCCGAATAGACGACCTTAAGTCTGTCTATGTTTCTTTTTTTCAATTCATGCCTCATAACCTTGGCCAGCGGACAGTTTTTAGTCTTAAATACATCTGTAACCGTAAATGCGGTCGGATCCAGCTTATTCCCTGCTCCCATCGCGCTTATAACAGGTACTCCTGCCTCCTTTGAACAGGTAATGATACCCAGCTTGGCGGATACCGTATCAACTGCATCGACAACATAATCAAATGCATTGAAATCAATCTCAGCTGAGTTCTCCGGAAGGAAAAACATCTTGTGGGTGTTAACCGTAATATCAGGATTTATATCCTTGATCCTTTCAGCCATAACATCAACCTTGTTTCTGCCAACCGTACTATGAAGCGCCACTACCTGACGGTTGATATTTGACAGTGAAACCGTGTCATTATCGAAGAGGTCTATGGTTCCGATACCGCATCTGGCCAGTGCCTCAACAGCATGTCCGCCTACACCTCCTACGCCAAATACAGCCACCCTCTTCTTCATTAGACTAAGGGTTGCTTCTTCTCCAAGTAAATATGAAGTTCTTACTAGTTCTTCTCTTATCATTTATTCAATCCATCAACCAAGAAATATACATACAACAATTCATTCCTGTCATAGTTTTATCATGCTATATTGCATTGATCTTCTTCAGTTCAGCATATAACCTTGCCACCGGCAGTCCTACGACATTGTTGTAATCGCCCTCAATTCCGCTGACATATTTCATAAATACCGTCTGTATACCATACGATCCCGCCTTATCCAGCGGATCACCGGTTTCTACGTATTTCTTGATCTCATCATCCGTCATCTCGGCTATATGAACAACTGTCTTCTCGTGAAACGTTATTTTTATAATTGACGTTTCGCTACCTTCTTCCTGAATAGTCTCTGCGCTATCACCAGCTCCGGATCCTCCGGTCTCATCTTCATCATCGTCAACATTCCGTATAACCGTCACGCCCGTATAAACCTCATGCGCCCTGCCCTGAAGTCTCTTCAGCATATTTACTGCATCTTCCTCATCCTTTGGCTTACCAAGGATCTCTCCATCAAGCACAACTATGGTATCTGCACCGACAACAAGAAGATTATCTGTATCATTCAGCTTACTGGACTTAAACATCTTTGAAAGTCTCTTCATTCCGGTTAGCTCCGGAACCATCTCGTCCTCGTCCTGAACTCTGCTATACACCTCTTCTGCCTTTATCAGAGAAAGCTTCTCTACAAGCTTTGACGGATCGGCTTCACTGATATCCTCGGAGGCATTTGAAGGTACTATTTCAAAATATTTATATATATGCTTCAATAGTTCCTGCCTTCTCGGCGACTGTGAAGCAAGGATCACTCTCGGTGACATTTTATTTTCTCCTTAAACAAGTTTCTTGCAAAATATACATTAAATTGCTAAAATTTATGACGCAATATATAGTAACACTAAACATAAGATTATTCAAACAGAAAGGTACCAAATACATATGATCACAGGAACCACAACTCTCACCGGTCTCCTCGGCAGTCCGGTTAAACACAGCAAATCACCACTTATGCATAATAAAGCGTTCGAGCTTCTCGATCTCGATTACAGATATCTCTGCTTTGAAGTTGATACCGACGGACTTCGCACTGCTGTTGGAGGACTCCGTACTCTCGGCGTTCGCGGCTTCAATCTTACTATGCCTAACAAGAATCTGATGTGCGAGCTTTGTGACAAGCTTGATATCGGTTCGGAAATATCAGGAGCCGTAAATACAGTTGTTAACGATAACGGCATCTTTACCGGCTATACAACAGACGGTATCGGCTTTATGCGTGCAGCCGAAGATGCAGGCTTCCCTCTTCCGGGCAAGAAGATGGTTCTTCTCGGTGCCGGCGGAGTTGCAAGTGCCATACTTGTTCAGGCTGCCCTTGATAACGTTGCAGAGATCAAGGTTTTCAGCATTCGTGACCAGTTCTTCGGAAGAGCCGAAAGAATAGTCAGCCAGCTTAATGAAAGAACCTCATGCAAGGTTTCTCTTTATGATTTTGATGATGAATCAGTTCTGAAGAATGCAATTGCTGAGGCTGATATTCTCGTTAACGGAACCTCTGTCGGAATGGCTCCAAAAGTTGATGCATGTGTTATAAAGGATGAATATTTTAAAGACAGTTCACTCTTCCGTCCGTCACTTATCGTTTCGGATGTTATTTATGAGCCTGCTGAGACTAAGCTTCTTCGTCTGGCTAAGGAAGCCGGCTGCAAGACCTTCAACGGTATGTATATGCTTCTCTACCAGGGAGCTGAGAGCTTTAAGATATGGACGGGGCACGAAATGCCTACGGATACCATAAAGCAATTATACTTCTAGTTCTATAATGTCCACAATTCTCCTCAATTGTAGCGAAAATACAACCTCAGAGAATTATGAACATATATTAGCAAATAAGGAAAGGCAAAAAGATGAACAACATATATTTAATCGGTTTCATGGGTTCAGGCAAGAGCGCTGTATGTGCCCGACTCCATGAGCTTACAGGAATGGAAAGAATAGAGATGGATGCCATCCTTGCCGAGCAGGAAAAGATGACGATCAATGACATCTTCGCTACAAAGGGCGAGAAATATTTTAGAGATAAAGAAACTGAGCTTATCACCCAGCTGTCCTTTGAGGGAAGAAAGGCTGTATCATGCGGCGGCGGAGCTATCCTCCGCGAGGAGAATGTACGCATCATGAAAGAAAGCGGAAAGATCATACTTCTCTCCGCTTCACCTGAAACAATATACGAACGTTTAAAGGATTTTGACGACCGCCCGCTTCTCCACGGAAATATGAATGTTCCATACATCTCTGAACTTATGGAACAGCGACGCCCGAGATACGAAGCAGCAGCTGATTTTACTGTTGATGTTAACGGGAAGAGCGT
>DOVL01000038.1 GCA_003520105.1 Lachnospiraceae bacterium
GGTGTATCGGCAACAGTTATCCAGTAATCCAGTGCGTCAGTCTCATCGGCAACCCACTTGGTTATATTTTCACCAAATGTAACCTCACCGGTTGCAGGATTATTCCAGAGCATACCATAGCCCTGATCTGATACAAGGAAAGGAACCGAAACCTGGGAATTACGCTGCTCAAGAGGAAGCGTACAGCCTTTAAGATTAAGCTGCGGCTGCTGGTACTGACCCATACCGTAAAGCTGCTCACCCCTGTTTGCCTCGAATCTTGCAGTAAGCTTAAATGAATCGGAAGCAAGTCCCTTAAACTCTCTTGAAACTATCTTAAAGCAGATTGATTCCTTTCTGATAGATCCGCCGTATAAGCTGTAATACTCCTGGAGGATAAGCTTCCACTCGCCGTCCTTCTCCTTCTTGTAGAAGCAGATGATACCAACCTCATTAACAGTCGCCTTGATGCTTCCGTTAACGATCTCTGCAGTTCTTCCATCTATCTTAACCTCTGCGGTATGCGTTACCTCCTCGGTAAGTGCATGATCCGTATCAGGCAGGTTTCGCAGGATGGTCGATCTGACTCTCAGGCCGTCAGATCCCCATCCTTCTATTTTTAAGGTTTCCCTGTGAAGTCTTCCTATAAGGGCATTTTCTTCAGCTGTAAATCTCATAGCTTGTCCTCCGCATAATTGTTAATTTCGTTTTATTCGTATATCCATTCAATGAATTCTCAGTACTGCCCTGAGTTGATTCATTATTATCTACGCAGTCTTGATGTTATAATTCTTTCTACTCTGTCTCTATCTTCAGTACCACCGGAAGGCCTCTGTTAATACCTTCAGTCTCCGCAATAACAACCAATCCTTCATCCTTCATGGCAAATACTGCGTTATCGTTACTTCCCAGAACAGATACTTTACTGACGAGTCCGTAGAACTCAGGTGCATCCTTATCGCCCGATCTTCCGAGCGAACGTATGACTACCCGGTTATCCTCCGGCCATTTCATCACGAAAGCGTATATGCATCCATGTCCTGCGGTAAATCTTATATCCTTCTCGGTAAACGTCATCTCTGTTCCGTCAGCGAACTGACCTTCCTTTGACTCTGTAGGCCCTTCCTTACATCTTCTCCAGACCTTACTGCCGTTTATCGCTTCACCGTTTATCTTCATCCATCCGGCAAGCTCTTCCAGTATTCTTCTGTCGCCGGCAGGAATCGTTCCATCAGCCTTCGGACCTATATTTAACAGGAGGTTTCCGTTCCTGCTGACAACATTTATAAGTGTTGCGATTATTTCATAAGTACTTTTATAGTCAAGTGTATCGGTGTAACACCATGAATTTCTTGCAACCGCCGTATCGGTCTGCCATGGAAAGGCTTTAGCCTCGGCGAAACTGCCGCGTTCTATCTCGACTATTCCTGTCCCGAAGGATAGCGCATCATGCTTATAACAGACAGCCGTCCTTCTGCCCCATTTCACTCCCTGATTAAAATAATATGCAAGGAGCTTTTTGATATAAGGCCTGAACGCTTCATGTATTATCCACCAGTCAAAATATAGCAGCGCCGGCTTATATTTATCAATTATCTCAACAGTTCTGATAAGCCAGTCCGTCAGAAACTCTTCGTTCGGATAAGGCTCACTCTTCATATCGAAATTGTCCGGTTCGGGATTGGCCGGCCAGTAGAAATCACCGAGTTCCATCGGATCCTTCACATCGCTGTCGAATTCCTTCCCGTGCCCCATGAACCACCAGTGCTCCGCTCTGTGGCTCGAGGTACAGAACACAAGTCCTTCCTTCTCAGCCGCTTCTTTCAACTCTCCAAGTATATCTCTGTGCGGTCCCTTATCATAAGCATTCCACTCAGATAATTCACTCCGGTACATCTGAAAACCGTCATGATGCTCAGCAACAGGAAAGATGTATCCTGCCCCGGCATTCTTGAAGAGTTTTATCCATTCATCAGGCTCAAACTTATCCGCCGTGAGCATCGGTATAAAATCCTTATATCCAAAATCCTTATGCGGCCCATAGGTTTCAAGATGATGCTTAAACTCCGGGGTTGTCTGATCGTACATATTTTTCGAATACCACTCATTGTTAAATGCAGGTACGCTGTAAAGTCCCCAGTGGATAAATATACCGAAACGCTTCTCCGAAAACCATTCAGGTGCTCTGAAGGCTGACAGGCTGTCCCAGTCATCCGAATACGGCCCTTCTGCTATTTCTTTTTCAATATGTTCCAGCCATTCTTTTTTGTTATACATATTCTTTATTCGTCATATATCCGATTATTACTGCATATGCTATGCCAAAACAGGTTCCATCAATTCTATGAACCTATCATGGATTCATATTATTAATCTTGTCATTCTGTATTTCACAATATTAGTTCTTGCTGTTTGCGTCATTAGTAGAGATTCCCTCTTCACCCGGCATATAATCGAAGGTTATTTCGATAGTTTTGATCTCGCCGAGGTCATCCTGGTGAAATACTGTCGGGCTGCATCCCTGAGTTCCGCCGCCTACTGTACGCGCATCGTCAGGAATCGCCGGAACCCATTCATTATATAGGTTACTTCTTGTGCAAAGTCCATCATCAGAAGAAGTATAGTTTCTGCCGTGGAGCTTATAAGGCTCGCCGTTGATAAGTACTTCTTTGATATTTATTACATAGCCCGGGAAGAGCTCCTCGGCATTTGCGATACCGATAGCTGAAAATGCAGTGCTTATAGACATACCTGCATCAGTTCCCGTAAAGTCAAGTGCTATAGTATAGGTTCCTTCACCTGTGATCTCAACATCTGTTGCCTTGATACCTGCAGTCTTGCTGTCAGGATCATACTGATCACCTACGCTGTAAACGATATTCCAATCCTGTGAATCCCACATGATCCATGCTATAGCTGTTCCGTCACCGGCAAGCTTCTGCTCTGTGTCAAAGGTTTCAGGAGCAGCTGCGAGTTCATCAGCCATTGTCTTGTCGGCTGCAGCCTTGATCTCGTCAGCAGTCATATCCTTTCTTGCCTCATTGCTCTGAGTAAGGAGGAAATCCTTAACTTCGTCAGAGAACCATGAACCGTCAGCCTTCTTCAGGATATCGCCTGTATTCCAGAGAAGAGGAACATAGTCATATTTATCACAGTTTGCATAGAAATTCTTGTACCAGAGAATGGTATTTGGCTTTGCTTCGCCGCTTGAGGTTGGAAGTACTCCGCACTCACCGATGATGATACCGTAATCCTTGCCGTATTTATCATAGAGACTTGAAAGAATATCATTCATCTCTTTATAATTCTTCTGTGTACCCCATGTTGAAGCACCTGTACTACCACAGTAGCTCCAAGGTGTGTAGTAATGAACTGAGAGGAAAAGCTTGCCATCAGCTGTATCGCTTGGCATATGCCATCTGTCATCCATGGTCTGAACAACATCAGTTCCATAACCCGGAATGAGAAGGAAACGCTCGGCGTTATTTCCGCCTGAAGCTCTTACGATATCAACAAAGGTCTGATTGATCTCATTTGCCTTTGCGTAGCACTCATCCTTGGAAAGTGTCGCACCGTCTCTGTTCCAGTCAGCGTTTATATCATTGAGTCTGTCACCTATCTCCTCATTTCCGCCTTCGAAGACGAGTCTGAGGTCATAATCTTTAAAATACTCTGCTATCTGGGTCCACATGGATTTATACATCTCCATGGCGCCCTCTCTCTTACTTGCATCAGCAGAACCGAAGAGGCCCCACCAGCCACCGTCCCAGTGGTCATTGATGATAACATACATATCAGCGGCATAAGCCATATCTACGATCTCTTTTACTCTGGCAAGCTGAGCTTCGTTGATGGTGTAATCTCCGTTCACGAAGTCCATTGTATTTGCCCAAGCTACAGGAATACGTAGTGTATCGAGTCCGGAAGCCTTCATATCATCTATCATCCTCTGTTCAGTTATCGGCTGACTCCAGAGTGTTTCATAATAGGAAATCTCATGATGAGGATAATCGCCCGGTCTTGTCGAATCAGCGGCCTCCATCGTATTTCCGAGGTTGATACCGTTGCCCATAAGAACAGCAAATTCCTTTGAGTTGATCTTAGAGAGATCAATATCATCCGATCCGTCCTCGGTTGTCGATTCGGTTACTGATCCTGCTGTATCCTTCTCATCACCGGTTTTCTTGTCATCCTTCTTACCGCCACAGGCCGTCATACTGAACGCCAGCATAAATGCAGCCACACCGGCAGCTATTCTCTTCATCTTTCTTTTTATCATCTTCTACCTCCGAAATGTTTTCTGTTAACACATGCCTGGTAACATTTGATCAGAGTGCTGTCTGCACCTGATTTTCCATCCTAAAATGAGTTTAAAAGATATCGTCGGAAATAAAAACACTTGTTTTTGGATATGTTTACATGAATTATTCGAGTTTGTTTTTTTCATGCTTATTGTAGCTATTTCTTATGGTTGTTGATTGTTGTATTCAATGTTATATAACTTAGTGACGCTGCTCAAAATGCAAGCACAAATAACAATAATAAGACAATAGTGAATAAGTTAATGCATGAAAAAAATAAACTACTAGGGCCTTGGAGGGTAAGATTATGAAATACAACAATCCTGTAATAAGCGGATTTTATCCTGATCCGAGTGTATGCGAAGCAAACGGTAAGTTTTATTTGGTGACCAGTTCGTTTCAGTATTTTCCCGGAGTCCCTCTCTTTGAGAGCGAGGATCTGGTGAACTGGAAGCAGATCGGTCATGTACTTACAAGGAAGAGTCAGGTTGAACTTGATAAGGTCAGAAGCTCGGGAGGAGTTTTCGCGCCTACTATCAGATATAATAACGGCCGCTTCTATATGGTAACAAATAACAATTCAACCAACAGGAATTTCTATGTTTATACAGATGATATTTACGGAGAATGGTCCGATCCGATTGAAATAGATATGGATGGCATCGATCCTTCGATACTGTTTGATGACGATCATGCATATTTCATCACAAACGGAACCGATGATGATGGTGAAGCAGGTATCGTTCAATGCGAAATAGATATCACTACCGGCAGAAAGCTCAGCAATGCCAAGCTTCTCTGGAAGGGTTCAGGCGGAAGGTACCTTGAAAGCCCGCATATGTACAAGATTGGAAAATACTACTATCTTATGGTTGCCGAGGGCGGTACGGAATATGGACACATGGTGACCTATGCACGTTCCGAACATGTCTGGGGACCTTTCGAGAACTATGAGAAGAATCCAATTCTTACTAACAGAAATAAAGCCCCTTATATGATTCAGGGAATCGGTCACGGCGATCTTATTCAGAATAGTGATAGGCGCTGGTACATCGTGACACTCGGCTTCAGACAGATCGATACCTGGGAGCCTTACCATAATCTCGGCCGCGAGGTTTATCTCACACCTGCCGCTATTGACGATGCCGGAAATATAAGCTGCGGCAATGACGGAACCACCGATCTCTCCTACGAGATTCCGGGCGATTTTGTTCAGGAAATAAAAGATACATACACCTTCGATAACACTTCATGGGATATAGACTGGGCATATCTTCGTTATCATCATCCGGAGAACTACAAGTTAACGGATAACAAAGCTGTTCTCCACGGAACTGGTATTACTCTTGATGACGTAGATTCACCGACCTTTATCGCCCTGCGTCAGAAGGAATTTAAGATGGAGGCTGTTGTTGATGTGACCATTTCAACAGACAACTCGTCAATCGATACAAGAAGCGTTTCGGCAGAAACAGCTACTGATACAGACAAAACGAATGAATCACTCAAATCATTCTATACCAACGCATCAGCCGGTATGACTGTTTACATGAACGAGGATGAGCACTACGATATCGAGCTTGTTCCGTCCGATATCGGTATCATCGCTCAGCTGAAGCTGAATATCGGTGGTATAAAGCATATCGAGCGTGCCGTGAACCATGCGGTTCTGAGATCATCAACACCTGAGACGATCAAACACGGCCTTCCTGCAAATATAAAAAGAGCGAAACTTATCATTCGCTCCGATAATCTGAAATATGATTTTTATGTACAATTTCCGTCTGATAACCACGAATCAGCAGATAAAACCGTGAGCAACAATTCATCTCCTACGCATAATCACAGTAGTGAGATATATCTCGGCAGCGGCAGGAGTAAATACCTCTCTTCCGAGGTTTCCGGAGGTTTCACCGGAACCATGCTCGGCCTCTATGCAGTCGGCAACTGCAGTGCAGAATTCACAGATTTCTGCTGTAAATATTCGATGTGATAAAAATCAGTTATTTATCAGGATTACAACACCTCTTGTAGTTCTGTTAACATTCAATGCAAAACAAAAACGTCCTTTTATTGATATATGTCCGGATTTCCGGGTTGATATCATATCAAGAAGGACGTTTTTGTTTTGCAGATATTCTTTTATAATTCCAGTGTCACACACATAACATTTTCATCTACGATATCCGCAAATATCTCTCCATCCATGAGATGCATAAGCCTGCGGCAGATATAGAGGCCGAGGCCACTGCCCTCCTGCTTTCCGGTATTTGTACCTCTGTAGAAGCTCTCAAAGATATTTGCCAGTTCTCTCTTCTCGAGTGTACATCCGGTATTGCAGATTTTTATCATAACATCACCGGAAGCGAATGACGAATGATCCTTTTCGGAAGCTTCACTTTCCATACTAACACTCTTTACGTGATGCTGCTCTTCAAACTCGATCCATATTTTATTTCCGTCGCCGTATTTCAGTGCATTCTCGATCAGGTTCTGGATAACCTCGATCAGTCTCTCAGGATCGACATTGATAATCTTATTATTATATTTTCCAATCTCAAAATCAATCTTTCTGAGGTTCATCTTGTCACGATAGTAATCCTCTATCCTGTCAAATATATCCTTCAGATACACATCCTCACGCTTAACATTAAACTCGATGATATCCTCGTTCGAAGCATTTACGATCCTCTTCATGTAATCCTCGATCTCGAAGACCTTGGTCTGTATACTCTCGGCAGAGCTTATCACCTTGTCACCGCTGTAAAGGCCCTTGCTGATTGCCTTGGAATAAAGTGAGATGGCATTGAGCGGAGTCTTGATATCATGCGAAAGCGACATGAGCAGAACCTTCTTATCCCTCTCAAGCTGCAGGTTCTTCGCCTTGGTCTCCTCAAGATTATCCCTAAGCATATTCATGCCCCAGTTGAAATTGCCAAAGTACTTACCCTTAACCTCAGGAAGCTCCTTAACCAGGTTGCCCTTTGCAATCTCTGCAGGAATATCAACCATCTTCTGAAGCGGCTTAAGGATGCGTTTCTGATAATAAAAATGCATGGCGAGACATATAACAGCAGCAATAAAAATAATAGAATTGGCAGTTAGAAAGAGAGTCGCTCTCATCTTCTTGGCACTTCGATCGTCAGCCCTCTCTGAAATTACTCTGTAGATACTCTTCTCCGTTGCAAAATATGATACAACTTTCTCCTCATTGCCCGATTCACTGTTCACAAACTCTGCCGTATCAGAAAGCTCGGAAGTCTCTAACGCGAGAACATAACCAAATTCAAACTTCTTACCTTTTGCCTTTGCAAAGCTAATAAGTGCCGACAGATCTTCTGCCGCCACA
>DOVL01000261.1 GCA_003520105.1 Lachnospiraceae bacterium
CCATGCTGTATATCCTCTTGCCTCATATGTAGATCGTATTCCTCCTGAAGGAAAGCTTGAAGCATCCGGCTCACCCTTGATAAGCTCCTTGCCGGAGAATTCCATGATAACACTGCCGTCATCAAGAGGTGTGATGAAGCTGTCATGCTTCTCAGCTGTCAGTCCTGTCATAGGCTGGAACCAGTGAGTATAATGTGTTGCTCCATTTTCGAGAGCCCAGTTCTTCATAACAGTTGCAACTGTATTTGCAACATCAATATGAAGATGTACACCCTGCTTTGCAGTATTCTGCACAGCCTTATATACATCCTTCGGAAGCCTCTCCTTCATGACTCTGTCATTAAACACCAGACATCCGTAAAAATCCGGTATATTCTTAAATACGCCCATCTCTTATCCTCCTGTAGGTCGGTATGTTTAGTTTCTTAAAAACAAAAGGTATTATAACACATTTTAAAGAATAATATATACCAATTTGATATGTATTTATATATCAACACTTAATTAAATTAAGATATTGCATAGATTCCCAAATAAATATATACCTCTTTGGCCAGATTTTGAATCCTCCGAGGTATATGATTTAGGCTTATTTTCTTGTAAATTGTCTCAGCATCGGAAGAAGTCCACTGATCACATCATAAATATAATCAACCTGCTCTTTAGTATTATCCTCTCCTATACTGAAACGAAGTGTTGATTCAAGTCTGTCCTTGGTGAGCCCGATTGAAGTAAGTACATTACTTGCTGCTCTCTTATGTGATGAACAGGCTGAACCGGAAGAAGTATAGATTCCTCTCTCCTCAAGACTGTGAAGCATAACCTCGCTTCTTACACCAACAAAGCTGAAGCTTGCTATATGTGGCGCGTCACCGGAGTTATCGTACACATCAGGAAGACTCGTCAGCTTTTCTCTGAGGTAATCCCTTACTTCTCTAATATGATCAGTCTTCTTATCAAAATCTCTAAAGCTTTCCTCGGCAGCAACTCCAAAGCCGGCTACTGCAGGAACATTTTCAGTTCCCGAACGCATTCCGTTACCCTGGCCGCCGCCATAGATGATAGGTCTGATAAGTATACCTTTCTTAACATAGAGTGCTCCGGACCCCTTCGGTCCATGTATCTTATGACCGCTTATCGATATCAGATCTGCGCCTGTTTTAGTAGGAAATACAGGTATTTTTCCATAAGCCTGAATTGCATCAACATGCATATATACAGCAGGATTTTTCTTTTTCACTGCCGCAGATATCTCTGCAACAGGTTCAATCGCACCTATTTCATTATTTACCATCATACATGATACAAGTATGGTATCCTCACGAACTGCATCAGCCACCTTCTGCGGATTTACTATGCCTTTATCATCCGTACCAATCAGAGTGATTTCATAGCCCTGGCTTTTAAGAAAATCAAGAGTTGCTGAAACCGATGCATGTTCTATTGTTGTGGAAATAATGTGCTTTCCGAGTCTCTTCTTTGCAAGAGCTGTTCCGATCAGAGCAAGATTGTTCGATTCTGTTCCACCACTAGTAAATATTATCTCCTCCGGCTTGCATCTAAGTGTTTTAGCTATGCTTTCAGCTGCTTTCTTTATGTATCTCTCAGCTTCAACGCCCTTCATATGAAGCGAAGAAGGATTGCCATAATCCTCCTCCATTACTTTTATCATTATATCCTTCACAGCAGGATAAACCTTTGTAGTTGCCGAATTATCAAAATATGCTTCCATTCTTTATGTCCTGTCTATTATTACATATTAATTCTTTTTCATTGAAACAACATGGAATTGTCTTTATGATCCGGCATATTGTTCAACAGATTAATTCATTCAATCGTCATAACTCATCTGTCAAGAGCGAAACCCAGTATCGCCATAATCGCCGGTCCTGCCGTTTCAGTTCTGAGTATTCTGTTCCCGAGAGAGAGAATTCTTCCACCCTTTTCCTCGGCGTATTCAATCTCTTCAGGCGCAAAACCGCCCTCCGGACCGATAAATACAGCTACAACAGGCATATCAGCCTTATTGTCAGCATCATCATTCAAACCGTTAGCACATGAAGACGAATTCTCAGCCAAGTATTTATTGGCAAGCTCTTTTATATCGCTTATGATCTCACGCGAATGATCCATTCCCTCGGCCGATTCATACGGAACCAGCATCATATCCGTTTCAGCCGCCATATCGATTGCCTGCTTATATGATATAAAACCTTTAACTTCTGGTATTACACCTCTCTGTGACTGCTTTGCAGCCGCCTCAGATATTTTATTATATCTGTCAAGCTTCTTAGCATCCTTAGCACTGATCCTCAGAAAACCATCACTATCAACACTTCCGTTTCCGCCCTCAAGCTTCACAACGCAGCGTTTCATCATTACAGGGTATATTTCCGATACACCGAGTTCAACCGTCTTCTGGATTATATGTTCAAACTTATCAGCCTTAGGCATCCCCTGAAATAATACAACCTTTACCGGAAGCTCAGTAGCATTATCGTTAAAATCGATGATCTCAGCTTCAACCATACCATCATCTTCCGCATCCTGATATGCTGCGATCCTGCAATGAAAATCCTTTGAGGTCCCGTCACTCACGATGATTTCCTCACCTATACGAAGTCTCAGAACATTCCTTATGTGATTGTAATCCTTACCGGATATATAAATTCTGTCGGACGCATTACTGCAGCCCTCTACATAAAACCTGTACAAACTCATTCTTTACTCTTCGCCTCTGTAAACCTCATCACCCGGACGTTCGGTCCATTTTCTGTAGACTCTGTTATATCTCAGAACAGCTCTGTTATATCTGTCTCTTATATCATCCCATCCCGGTTCTTTAATATAATCATCTTCAGTCACATAAAAATCCATGAAATACTGCATTATTTCATCAAGTCTCTTTGCATAAGGCGTTTTGGTAATGATAAGAAATGCTCCGCCAGCTTTCAGATAACGATCTCTTCCGCCCATATTTTCTATGATCAGGATCTTATTCTTCTTGTCCAGATAATCAAAGCCATCCATCTCATCAAGAAGCTTTTTCCCCCACTTAACATAATCGCAATGCCCGCGTTGTAGTACCTTTAAAATCCTGCCATGCTTTGCCCATACATCAGACGGTTCATCATGCAGATGCTCGAAAAGATCATTCAGCATTTCTTCATCCCACTCAGCGCGTATATTATCCGGAATTTGCATGGCTTTAAATTCCTCATATTTTTTAGTTTCGTCGAGGAACATGTAATATCCATCGCCCATATGTTCAAAATAATAATCTTTTGCATCACTGAATAACATCTTCAAGCCCTCAATAAATATTGGTGTAAAGCATTATCATTATTTACATACAATAGATACCCACTCACCCATATGAATGACATCTATGATATCAAA
>DOVL01000182.1:0-671 GCA_003520105.1 Lachnospiraceae bacterium
GAAGGAGTATTGATCGTAATCTTTACGCTCGGCTCCTTATATTCGCAGTCCTTATAATTCTCGCTGCACACGGGGCAGTCTTTGTTGTAATCATACTGGCTGCACTTGTGGTCACAGATACACTCAGGTTCCGGCTCAGGTGTAGGTTCAGGAGTCGGTGTGGGATCATCTTCTCCACCATCCTCACCATCACCGGATTCATTATCAGATGTGCTGTCTCCCATGCCGGAACTATCTCCGATATCAGCTTCATCTCCACCCGTAGGAGTCTCAACAGTAGAATCCTTTCCATCATCTGTCGAGCTATCGGTCGTAGAAGAACCTTCTGATGAAGCATTTCCTGTATCTGAATCATCTGTGGTTCCTGCCTCATTACCTGCCGCATTTTCTTCTGCATATGCCGTCACAGCGTTTGAACTGTTTGCAATAAACGCCCCGACCGGCAGTGCAAATAGCATCACCGATAAAATCAGCGATGCAATAATCCTAACTGATAACTTTCTTTGCATTTTCGTTTATCTCCTTTTCATTTTCTGCATGATTAACCCCGCCTTCATCAGGCGGGGTACTTCTCTTTTCCTTTGTAGCCAGGATGTCCGCAACCTCTTTTTCAGAAAGGCTGTTAAACAATGCCAGCTGCTCCGGCGTTATATGTTTCTTTCTGATGATCT
>DOVL01000182.1:742-2808 GCA_003520105.1 Lachnospiraceae bacterium
CTTCCGCATCATCCGCTTCCTGTTCAAGTCTCGCCCAGTATTTTTCACGCTCGGTGTAATACTCCTTCTTTTCGGCGGCATGAATGCGGTTTTTCTTGATTGTTTCTCTTTTCACTTCTGTCTCCTTATCCTTAATGCCCTGGAACTCTCGCAAATGAATAGAAATGCGATTGCCAGTATGGTGTGTTGATGGAAGAGTATTTGATCGGGTCTCCTGCGTGTATCATCTGACCATTGCCTGCATAGATACCGACATGGGTTACAGGATTACCCGAATTATATGTACCCGTGAAAAAGATAATGTCTCCGGCTCTCGCTTCTGATGCGCTGATTGGCGTGCATTGGTTATAAATTCCCTGTGCCGTGGTTCTTGGCATGTTACAATACCCGCTATGAGTAAGCACATAGCACACAAATCCCGAACAGTCGAAGCTCGTTGACGGATTGCTGCCGCCCCAAACATAAGGGTATCCAAGATAGTTCTCTGCCTCTGCTATTAGTGCCGCCACATCACCACTGCCACCGATAGGATCTGTCGTACCATAAATGGAACCATTACCGTTTTCAAAATAGAAAAGCGGATTGTAATACTCTCCGTCTGATAAGCACTCAAGATGTAAGTGGCTACCTGTCACGGCTCCGGTACTTCCGGTCTTTCCTATGACTGCTCCATGCTTTACCGTCTGTCCTGCGCTTACATTCATACTTTCAAGATGCGCATACTTCGTGGTAAAGCCTTTTGAATCCGTAATCACGATATAATTCCCGTAATCATCGTCATAAGCTGCCGTGGTTACAGTGCCGTCATGACCGGCATACACTTCTGAACCTTCCGGTACTGCAATATCAATGCCCCTGTGAAACTGATTCTCTCCGGTAATAGGATTCTTCCTGTATCCGTAGTAGCTCTTTATCAGGCTGTACCAGTCCGTATCAAGTGGCGTATAAAACTGTTGAAGTGCGCCATTGGTCTGCTGATATGCTGCGTATAAAACACTTGCATCATCATTCCCGGTAAGACGCTCTGCTACGATATCCTCCAGAGGCTTACGTGTAAGCTCCACATCAAGAATCTGAACTGTGTATTCCTCTTCCTCTTCTTCACCATCTTCATTTGTGACAGTTCTTGTTCTTGTCTCTTCCCTCGGTGTAAGTGTCAGCTCATACATCTCCTCAAATAGTGATTCGATCTCCGAATCACAGTCCGCAGCCAAAACATCCACCTTTATCGCTGACAGATAATTGATCAGCGTAAAAGGATTATGCCCGATCTCTTCAAGGTTATAGTTGTACTCATCATAATCTGGATAATCCGTTTCAATATTGTCGATGGTGTTCTGCAATGCCATTTCCCTTGAGGTCATAGCTTCATCGGACGCATCAAGTTGTGCTGGCTGACTCTGATAGCTTCCTGCCATAGTAGCTGACAAGCCACCGTTAAGTACGGCAGAACAACTTGATATACCTGCGGCAATGAGCATAAAAAAGAGTCCGAACAGTCCTATAGTTGCAATCGCTCCTATGTGCTTCCGGGCAAATTCCTCTACTTTTCTTGCCATGTTGGTGGTTGTCGTTGCCGCTTTCTTTGCATATCCGGCAGCCTGCTTTGCCTCAGTCGTTCCTTTCTTAAGTGCCTTGGCATACTCACGCTTGATACGCTGTTTCTGAAGACGCTTCTGTATGGCTTTCTTTTTGACCTCCGGGTTTTCCTCCAAATACTTTTGATATCTGAAGTTCACCTCCGCCTTGAACTGCTTCTTTTCAAGAGCTGCCACCTTATTGCTTCGCTTTGCCTGTACGCCCTGCTTTATATTTCTCGCATGAACGATAACGGCTTCACCGGCTTCTTCTGTCCTGTGGGCAGCTTCAACACCGGAATTATCCTTTTCATCCTCCGATATCTTGTCATGCACAAGTCCCTGTGCTTCCATCATCGCCCTGCGGTTTGCCGCAGTTATGGGATTATCACTCTTCGGCTTTTTAAGTACCTTATTGGTCTGAAGCTCATAGGTTACTTTCCCGGTCTTTTCATCGAAATGCCGCACCAGCTTGTACTCCTTACGCTG
>DOVL01000146.1 GCA_003520105.1 Lachnospiraceae bacterium
AGCTCCCTGCATCTGGCTTCATTTTTCTCTATAAGTTTAACGTTCAGACCGGATTTAAGCAGACTGTCAGCAAGGTAATAGCTTATGGTTCCACCGCCGGCGATAAGAACATTCTTGATCCTCTTGGCCTTGATACCGACCTTGTTGAGGAAAGTATTTACCGATGAAAGAGGAAGAGTTACCGATATCCTGTCACCTGCCTTAAGGACATAATTACCGTCAGGAATAACAATCTCTCCACTTCTTTCAACAACACAGATAAGGGCGCTCTCCTTAACCTTCGAGAAATAATCACGAAGCTTGAGTCCATCAAGAACAGATCCATTCGGAATAACAAGGCTTATCAGATTAACACGTCCTTTGGCAAAGGTATCAACCTCGAGTGCGGAAGGCACCTGAATAAGGCGCAGCATCTCATGAGCGGCTGCACTTTCCGGATTTACAGACATGGACAGACCGAGTTCCTCCTTGAGAAAACCGATCTCTTCCGAATACTGCGGACTTCTTACCCTCGCAATAGTCTGGCATTCACCTGTCTTACGTGCAATAAGGCAGGCAAGCATATTTTTCTCATCCTGATCAGTTGCTGCAATGAGAAGATCTGTCTCCTCGATTCCGGCTTCAAATTGCGACCTGAAGCTGGTGCAGTCTCCGACGTAGCCAATAACATCACAGGCAGCCGATACATTCTGAACGGCTTCCGGATTTGTATCCATAACTGTTATCTGATGTCCTTCATTACTCAGCTGTTCGGCAAGGGTATAACCTACTCTTCCGCAGCCGGCAATTATAATGTTCATGATGAACGCGCCTCTCTGTATCAAAAATTTGTTTGAAATAACTGAATAAATATTGTAGCAAGATGATTAGCTTTAGTCAATAGATGCCTCGCTGAGGCTGACATAAGTCAGTCCGCTCGGCGCATTATCTCCATAATTGTATCGTAATTGTCCTTAACATGCGGGAATGTACAATTTGTGCAGACCTTGATTATTTTACCATTTTTATTTTTGTAAGCCGGACTTCCCGGGCAGTTTTCCATATGATAAAGCGGACAGAAACAGAAGAGGCAGTTCATGTGAATCGGTCCTTCTGTGTCCGGAAATTTATGACACGGATAATACGGGCAGGCCACATTCTCGAAATACTTCTCCGATGCGGCATACCCGTCGTTACCTTTCACTTCATCCGGTACTTTCCCAGATGATCCTTCTATATTTTCTTTCTTTAATTCATCATTCTCTGTCATTTTATATCTCGCTTTATGATGATATATCAATAATATTATATCATTATAACAGATAAATAAATCAATTATCTCATCATGTATTTTGATGACTAATATAACTTGCAACTATCTCGATCATTCAAGAGTTGCCGCAACCTCTTCCAGAAGATTCATGATTGGAAGATGCTGTGGGCAGGCGCCTTCGCACTGGCCACACTTGATACATGCAGATGCCTTCGCATTACCCGGTTTCCATGAATAATCGTCCTTTGCCGCCGCAAGATCCTGATAAAGCTTATAGCGGTTCATACATTCAAAAATAACCGGTATACGGATCTGCATAGGACATCCAGGTGTGCAGTAGTTGCATGCTGTACACGGAATGGAATCAATATTCTTCAGAGCAGCTCTTGCTCTTATGATCACATTATCTTCTTTATCCGTGAAAGGTACAAATTCCTTCATGTAAGAAAGGTTATCCTTCATCTGGTCTTTGGTCGACATTCCGGAGAGCACTATCATAACATTCGGAAGGCTGGCTGCAAAACGTATAGCCCATGAAGCCGGGCTTGCATCAGGATCAGCAAGGTCAAATACCTCTCTGACAACCTCCGGCGGATTTGCAAGTGTACCGCCTTTAACCGGTTCCATAACTATGACCGGAATATTATGCTTCTCTGCAACCGCATAACAGCCACCCGAATTGATCGACGGATCATCCCAGTCAGCATAGTTTATCTGAAGCTGAACAAACTCCGCATCCGGATGCTCGGTAAGTATCTCATCAAGCACCTCAGGTTTATCATGGAAAGAAAATCCATAATGCCTGATCTTTCCCTCTGCCTTCAGATTTTTCACATAATCCCACAGACCATATTCTTCATATTTTGATTTATTATTTCTATCAAGTGCATGAAGAAGGTAGAAATCAAGATAATCAGTACCAAGCCTCTCGAGACTTATCTCAAACTCCTTCTTAGCCTCTTCCTCATTTTTAGCAGCAAATGCTCCCGCATTCAGCTTTGATGCAAGATAATAAGAATCCCTCGGATACCTCTCAACAAGGGCCTTCTTCGTTGCCTGCTCCGATCCGCCATAAACAAATGCAGTGTCAAAATATCTTCCTCCGGCTTTAAAAAACTCATCGACCATATCACCGGTACGCTGAACATCAATCTCACCCGAAGCCGCCCTCGGAAGCCTCATAAGCCCAAATCCAAGCTTCATACAGTCCTTAACAAGATCATTCATAATACTCCCTCCTCGTATCCTCTGCCACACTATCAACAAGCTGCTTTTTTTACAGATCCTCATTATATCAAACATATTCTATGATTTAACCCAACATACTATTGGGGGATCATTTGTTTGTTTCAATCAACATCACAATCTTCTACAAGCCTTCTGGCTTCAGCTACAGATATCCCCTCGGCCTCAGCAATCCTCTTCAGGTCTTCGTATTCAACCTTACTTCTCTCAATTCCATAACCGGAAACCCGTTTGATTGAAACCTCACCATAAGGGGTATTCTTCTTCTCTATCTTTCTGTCCAGAACATATCTCTC
>DOVL01000186.1:0-686 GCA_003520105.1 Lachnospiraceae bacterium
ACAGGAATACCCTCGATACCCGCACGGAATATTTCTGCAAAATATGCCGCATAGTTAAGTGAGAAACCTATAATAACCGCAATGAATCTATAGCTCTGTGAGGTCTCTGCTCCAAACAGGAAATGTGGTCCGTAAAAAACAACCAGAAGCTGCAGCATAAGAGGCGTACCTCTCAGGATGGATATGTAAATCCTTGCAATCCACTGAAGCACTTTAGCTCTTGACATTCTGATAAATGTAAGAAGAAGCCCCAGCGGAAGTGAAAAAATAAGTGTCAGGAAAAAGATTGAAAGTGTGGCAAGTATTCCTTCACCAAGCTGTTTTGATATACTTATGAACTTCTTGCCGAACGGCTTGTCTGCCTTTGCAGTATCATCTGTTCTATATGCAAAATCAGTTCCTTCATCCATGAAACAGAGGCTTTCGGCGATGTAGAAATCAGACCAATGTGAAGCAATCTCCTGCATCGTCCCGTCATTATACATCTCTTCGAGAGTTTCCTGGACCTCGTCACGAAGCGATGTGTTTCCGTATTTGAAAGCAACACCGTATTTTTCTGACGATACAGTCTCTTTAAGTATCTTGAAATCCGGATTCTGATTAAGCTGATAATAAGCAACTCCGACATCGATGCAGACCGCATCAACCGAACCGCTTGAAAGATCAAGAAATGCACTTACGTAATT
>DOVL01000186.1:825-2643 GCA_003520105.1 Lachnospiraceae bacterium
GCCGCAGAGTCCGACTGAACAGCTACAACCTTGCCCTTAAGATCTGCCAAACTCTCAATATTGGAATCCTTCCTTACCACAACAACCTGAGAGTTGTCAACGTAAGCTGTTGTCCAGGTGTAATCATCCTCACGTCCGTTAACCGTGAAGCCGTTCCAGATACAGTCAATCGCTCCGGAATTAAGCTCCATGTTCTTCTGCTCCCAGTCGATCGGCTGCTTGACCAGTTTCCAGCCTTTTCTCCTGCAGACCTCCTCCGCAAGTTCAAGATCAAAGCCGACATAATTTCCGTCATCATCCTTATATCCATAAGGTGGAAATTCCGCATCAAAACCCACTACGAAGGTTTCTCTCTCACCCTTCTTCTTTCCGCAGGCTGTAAAAAGTCCGGCAAGAAGCGATATGGCGAGGAGAACCAGGATAGCTTTCTTAATCTGATTCCTCTTCATTTTCATTATGCGTCCCTCATTATTTCATACATTTAATCATATATTTTTTTCGGCCACAAACATCCTGCCGACATTTTTATCATCAGGAGAATCATTTAGTCCTCAGCCTTAAGAGCCTCTTCAAGTGTATGCCAGCCAAGTACCGCACATTTAACTCTTGCAGGCATATGTGAAACATCCTTGAAAACCGATGCCTCTTCAAGCGACTCAATATCATCCTCGGATGCAGTTCCCTTGATCATTCCGAGGAACTTATCCTTAAGACCGAGAGCCTCTTCCTTCTTCATACCGATTATCATATCAAGCATGATATCAACGCTGGCCTGAGATATCGTACAACCATCTCCGATAAACGCGCCATCCGTTATCACACCGTCATCATCAACCTGAAGCTGAAGGTAAATATCATCACCGCAGGATGGATTGACTCCGCGATGCTTATTTGTAGGCTTGATCATCTTGAAGCGGTGTCCCGGACTAACCTTGTGGTCCATAAGAACCTCTTCGAAGAGGCTTCTGTTTGCATCCTCATATTTCGGAGTATCGTTTATGTTCTTAAGTACGTTTATGAATCTGTCGATATCCTCATCAGTATTGTAGAACATGATGCTGGCTCTTACAGTCGACGGAATTCCGAGGAACTGATGAAGCGGCTCGGCGCAGTGATGTCCTGCTCTTACTGCAACTCCCGCATCCGCAAACCTTCCCGCAATATCATGCGGATGCATATCCTTTATCGTAAATGTAATGATTCCGTGACGTTCCTTCGGATCCCTGCTTCCGACTATCTCAACGTAAGGAAGCTTATTGATTGCCTCCATCGCTTTGGTTGTGAGATACAGTTCTCTCTTCTCTATCGAATCAAAGCCTATTTTCTCAATATATCTGATAGCCTCAGCAAGCGCGTAAGCACCGGCGCCGTTCACGGTTCCTGCCTCAAATTTGTGAGGAAGCTTCGCATAGGTAACGCCGTCAAGACTTACATTTTCTATCATCTCGCCGCCGGTCATATAAGGAGGCATCTTCTCAAGAAGTTCTTTCCTTCCATACAGAACGCCGATACCCATAGGTGCGAGCATCTTATGTCCGGAAAATGCAAGGAAATCAATTCCCAGCTGCTGTACATCCACAGCCATATGAGGAACACTCTGTGCACCGTCCGCAACAAAATATGCTCCGTATCTGTGAGCAATCTCTGCGAAGGTTTTTATATCGTTTACACGACCAAATACATTTGATACGTGTGTCATAGAAACGATCTTAACCCTGTCGGTCATAAGAGCTTCCAGCGCTTCAGGAAGAAATCTTCCGTCAGGAGCGCACTCAAGGAACTTCACCTTTGCACCCTTCTTCGCTGCAATATGAGTCC
>DOVL01000283.1 GCA_003520105.1 Lachnospiraceae bacterium
TGATCAATGATGCCAAGGCGGCACGACAGGAACTCACTGTGATCGCCTGTGATATTCCTTCCGGTATTTCAAGCGAAAGCGGCAAGGTGCTGGGGACGGCGGTTAAGGCTGATCTGACCGTAACCTTCGGCTTCACAAAGCTTGGTATGCTTTTCGGAGAGGGAAGAGAGTGCTCCGGAAGGATCATTACGAAAGATATCGGTTTTCCGGCTGCGGCATATACTTGCAGCGGAAATAAACAGGATGCGGCAGGTGTTATGTCTGACGATAATGTTTCGGCAGAAAAGAATAGCAGAGTAATAGTAGGTCATTATGGTTTTGACATAAATGATGTTAAAAAGCTGCTTCCGGTTCGCAGAGCTGATGCAAATAAGGGCAGCTTCGGCAAGCTTCTTCTGGTTGCCGGAAACAGTGAGATAAGTGGTGCGGCTGTGATCGCCGGACAGGCTGCTTTTCGTACGGGAGCCGGACTAGTGAAGATATTCACTGATAAGGCTAACAGAGATATTATCGGAGCGGCAGTTCCTGAAGCACTGCTTAGTTGCTATGATAAAAAGATCATTGCCGGATCAGATAATGTTGATGTTGATGAAAACAACAATGATGTAACCGTAGCAAATGTTGACGGTGTTTCAGAGATAAAAGGTTTTATTGAAGACGCCGTGAAGTGGTCGACGGCTGTGGCGATCGGGCCGGGACTCGGAACGGATGAGAGTGCTGTAAGGCTTCTTGAGATGGTTCTGGACAGTGCACAGGACTATGATAAGCCGGTTGTGATCGATGCTGATGCAATCAATATTATCTCTGCAAAGAGAGATATTTTAAAGAAACATATTATCAATACTGATGTCTTAACGAGAGAAGCGCGAATGATAATCACTCCTCATATGCTTGAGATGGCACGTCTTATAAGAGAAGATGACGAGGAGGTTAAGGCTGCTCTCGGCAGGATAGTGGATGACAGATTTGAAGTTGCAAAGTCTGTTTCAAATGAATATAATGTTATTTCGGTACTGAAGGATGCACGTACCGTTGTTTCTGATGGAAGCGACAGCTTTTATATCAATACCAATGGCAACAGCGGTATGGCCAAGGGCGGCAGCGGTGACAGTCTTACAGGTATCATCGGTTCACTTCTTGCACAGGGCATGAAGCCTGTAGACGCAGCAAGAGTGGGCGTATTTATCCATGGCGCTGCCGGAGACAGGGCGGCCGAAAAGTGTGGCCGGGTTGGAATGACAGCCACAGATCTGAATGATTCCATTGTAGATATAATCAACTGAAAGTGGTCAATAACAATGAATATTGATATATAACACTTATGTATGTGTATCAAATGATGATATCAATGAATGAAAAAGAGGCGTAGACATGCGTAATTACAATCGTATTGAAGCGGATATAGATCTTGACGCAGTTAGGTATAATATAGAACAGCTGAAGGCGCTGAATCCTTCGGACAGGAAGACTCTTCTTGTCATCAAGGCGGATGCCTATGGTCACGGTGCTGTGACCTTTGCAGAGGAGTTTGATGACCTTGCCGATTATTTTGGAGTTGCCTGCATCGATGAGGGTGTCGAATTGAGGCGTGCAGGTGTCACAAAGCCTATACTCATCCTTGGAAATACAGATGAAGAGGATTTTGAAACGGCTATAGAGAATGATATAACCATGGCTGTTTACAATGCTGATAAATGCAAGCTGCTTTCCGATACAGCACTTAAGCTGGGAAAGAAGGCTAAGGTGCACATCAAGGCCGATTCCGGAATGAGCAGGATCGGTTTTCAGTGCAATGAAGATGGTGTGAGAGAGGCGTCAAAGCTTCTTTCGATGGAAGGACTTGATGTCGAAGGAGTGTTTACGCATTTTGCAAAGGCTGACACTGTAGATAAAAATGATGCTATAGGTCAGAGAACAAGATTTAATGAATTTATAAATGCACTTACTGAAAGAGGATTTATCTTCAGTATTAAGCATATTGATAACAGTGCAGGGGCTATGGAAATACATTCAAATGGCTTCGATATGATGAGGCTTGGTATCGCCATATATGGCCTGGAGCCTTCCGATGAGATGAACAGGGAGCTTGTGCTTAAGCCGGCTATGACTCTGAAGGCACATATTACTCATATCAAAACTCTTGAACCGGGCAGAGGTATAAGCTACGGCTGGACCTATGTGACCGAGAAGGAGATGAGGGTGGCAACTGTTTCTGCCGGATATGCCGATGGTTATCCCAGGGCACAGTCGAATCTCGGACGAGTTCTTATCAGAGGCAGATATGCGCCTATACTCGGAAGAGTATGTATGGATCAGTTTATGGTTGATGTAACTGATATTCCTGAGGCTGAGCTGCGCGATGAGGTTATACTGTTCGGAACGGACGGAGTTCTTTCTATTCCGGTTGAGGAGGTCGCTGAGCCTGCAAACAGCTTCAATTACGAGCTTGTATGTAATGTTGCAAGACGTGTGCCGAGGGTGTATTTTAAAAATAGTACCAAATACAAAGAAGTAAATTACTTGCTCTGAATCAGAGTTTTGTGAATAAATATGATAGACGGATGATCAGGCTTTTATAATAATTGCGGATCATGGGTTATATACATAAGGGGAATGAACGTCGGATGTTTAAACGTTTAGATGAAGAAAAAGTTGAAGAGGAGATACTTTCCATAGTCGAGGAAGGCCACGAGCAGGGCGTTATCCATGAGGATGAGGCGATGATGATCACCAACATCCTTGAATTCGATGACAAATGTGTTCGTGATATCATGATCGGCCGCAGCAGGATTTTTGCGCTTAATAAGTCGGAGAAAATATCCGAGGTGCTTCCGAAGGTTCTGGAATCAAACTACTCCAGATGTCCGGTATACGATGGCGAGATTGACAATATCATCGGTGTGCTGCATCTGAAGGATCTTATTGCGGCTTATTTGAAGGATCCTGAGAAGCCTATCGAGACTATCACGGAAGAGACTATGTTCATCCATCCGACTTTTGAGATATCCAAGCTTCTGAAGAGGATGCAGAAGGAAAAAAATCACATGGCGATAGTCATTGATGAATACGGACAGACCGATGGAATCGTTACTCTTGAGGATATCATAGAAGAGATCGTCGGAAATATTCTTGACGAGCACGATGAGGACGATAACCAGATCAAGAAGACTGCTGATGATGCGTATATCGTTGATGGGCTGATGAGTCTGAATGATCTTGAGGAGCTTATGCCTGATGTGGAATTCCCTGAGGGAGAGGTGGAAACACTGAACGGCTTCCTGCTTTATAAGCTCGGAAGACTGCCTGAAGAGAATGAAAACATCAAGATTGATTACGGAGGCTATGCTTTTACTCCTTTACTTATTAAGGATAATATGATATTGTCTGTCAGGATAGAAAAACAGCCTGAGGATGACAGAGATTGAAAATATTAGAGCTCGGGCGTAATAATGATAAATATTTTTAAGGAGAATAAAGATGTCAGGACATTCAAAATTTGCAAACATTAAGCATAAGAAAGAGAAGAACGACGCAGCAAAAGGTAAGATCTTTACAGTCATCGGACGTGAGATCGTTGTAGCAGTTAAGGAAGGCGGTCCGGATCCTTCAAACAACAGCAAGCTTCGTGATGTTATTGCCAAGGCTAAGGCAAACAACATGCCAAATGATACTATCGAAAGAGGTATCAAGAAGGCTGCAGGTGATGCAAATGCAGCAAACTACACATACATGACTTATGAAGGTTATGGTCCTGCAGGAACAGCTATCATCGTAAATGCTCTTACAGATAACAAGAACAGAACAGCTTCAAATGTAAGAAGTGCATTCACAAAGGGTGGCGGAAGTGTTGGAACAACAGGCTGCGTTTCATATATGTTTGATCAGAAGGGACAGATCATTATCGATAAGGAAGAGTGCAAGATGTCTGCGGATGATCTCATGATGGCAGCACTTGATGCCGGAGCTGAGGATTTTGCAGAGGAAGAGGACAGCTTCGAGATCATTACAGCGCCTGATGATTTCAGTGCAGTAAGAGAAGCTCTTGAAGCAGCAGGAGTTCCTATGCTTGAGGCTGTAGTAACAATGATCCCTCAGAACTATGTTTCCGTAACAGCTGAAGATGATGTTAAGAAGATCCAGAGAATACTCGATCTCCTTGATGAGGATGATGATGTTGAGGCTGTTTATACGAACTGGGAGGAACAGGAGTGATAAAGCGTTAGAAACAAGCCATGCAACAAAAAAAATAAGAGAGGATGAATGCTTGCATTCGTATCCTCTCTTATTTTTTTTGTTATACGGCGCCTTCAGCGATGGTTCTTGATTTGCGAAGCAGATCAAGAACAGCATGGCTTGTTTCTATTTTTGTTTTAGAAATCACTCCGTCACTGCCGAAATAATATCCTCAGCCTTGTCAGCAACTTCCTCTGCTGCGTCAGCAGCATCGTCAGCGTCGATCTCAACGTAGTCTCTGACAACCTCTTCAACAGCCTCATCTACATCATCAGAAGACTTGTTAGCCCAAGGAGCCTTCTCCTTAAGGGTCTCGGCCTTATCCTTGATAGTAGCAGCCTTGTCTTTAACTACTGTTTTAGCTTTAGAGATCTTCTCGTCAACATCATATTTCTGATATGTCTTAGAACTCTTTAAATCATCTCTGAAAAGATAGCAGATGCCTGAAACTGCAGCAGCTGCAACGGTGAATTTAACAACTCCTCCAAGAAAACTATTCTTTGCCATATTATCTTCTCCTTTACAATAAAAATTGGTTTTCATGCCACGTCGAAGTGGATCGGCACTTAAACCCCACACATAGATTTTAATACGAATTCACATTTTATTCAAGCAACTTTTCTTGATATAAAAAAAATATTGTGATAATCTCTTTTTATGATTAAAGAGTATATAAACAAAACAAATTCAATTGAAAATGAGATCAATCAGTTACGCGGAAAATACAGTTTGATATCCTTCTTCAGGGTTGTGAGTTTCCTTGCGGCAGTTGTTATGATCATCGCCGGATTAAGCGATGAGAACCTTATCATTCTTATCGGTGGAGCATGCTTCTTTGTGGCGTTCATTATATTGCTCAGAATCCATTCCGGCATCGATGACAGGCTTACCGGACTTAAAGCACACAAAGAGGTCATCGAGAGATACATCTCGAGACTTGACGGAAGCTGGGGCGGCTTCCCTGATAACGGAGCTGATTTTCTTCCTGAAAAGGACACTGTATCAAGAGATATCGATCTTCTGGGACCGTATTCTCTGTATCAGCATTTGTCGGTCGCTCATACTCAGAACGGGAGAAGAAAGCTGGCTGAGACGATCAGCCTGAAGAAATCTCATCGTGAACATATCGCTGAGAGATATGAGGCGATTGCCGAGCTTTCCGAAAAGAAGGATTTCGTGGAGGAATTCGAGTCGATCTCGGCAAGGATCGCAAAGCGAAGAAGAAGGAAAGAGCTTCAGTACATAGAAGAGAAGAAGCTTAAACTGTCACCTGTCATTCCGTTTCTGATGGTACTTGTGCCTCTTGTAAATATCATCACGATCGTTCTGGCGGTCATGGGCATCATCGCTCCGAGTTATATTATTGGCGTATTTCTGATCTGTATCATAATCACTTATGCATGCAGTACTATTAGAGATAAGTTTTTATATCCGATCCATGTTCTGGGCGTTTCGTCCAGAGATTATCATCAGCTTCTTAAGAGACTGTCGGAGGAGGATTTTGAATCAAAGCTCCTTTCGGATATCAAGGCGGATGCTGTCGGCAAGGACGGTCTTATCAGCGCGATAAAGAAGCTTTGTGCGCTGAGTGAGGCTGATAATATTTCCTTCAATCCGCTCATTCATATGGTGCTTAACGGCTTCCTGGGATGGGATATGTGGCTGACCTTTATTGCCGCCGGCTGGAATAGAAAATACTCCGGTGCAATCACCCGAAGTGTTGAGATAATAGGCAGTATCGAAGAACTGTCGAGCCTGGCTGTTCTTTCAATACTTAACAAAACCTGCAGACCGGAATTCAGAGAAATAGACGGAGACGGCCCACGTATCGATGCGGTAAGGCTTTACCATCCACTTATCGGGGGCGGAAGAGCGGTTGCCAATTCTGCAAGCATAGGCCATGGTACGACGGTTATCACCGGCTCAAATATGTCCGGTAAAACTACCTTCCTCAGGACGGTCGCAGTAAATATGGCTCTGGCTTATATGGGGGCGGGCGTCTGTGCTGAGTCGATGAAGCTTCCTTACATGAGGCTCTTCACCTCAATGAGGGTTATGGATGACGTTGCCGGCGGAATCTCGACCTTTTATGCAGAAATACTCAGGATCAAGGATATGGCTGAGTATATCGCTGGTGGTGGAGATAAGGACATCCCTGCGGCATGCTTCATCGATGAGATATTTAAGGGTACAAACTCTGCAGACAGAATTGTCGGTGCTGAGAATGCCATCAACAAACTTTCTTCGGGAAGAGGTTTCGTGATCGTTTCAACTCATGATTTTGAACTCTGCAGCCTGAAGGGGGCAGACGGAAAAGAAGTGAAAAACTACCATTTTGAAGAGTATTACGAGGATGGTGAGCTGAAGTTTGATTATAAGATCAAGGACGGAAAATGCACCACAAGGAATGCTAAAACACTTCTTAAAATGGCCGGTCTGATGGACTGATCTTCCGGTAAAATGACAGTTATCGGCAAAATTAACAGAATGGCAAGAAAAAAATGGATGATATTTATATGTTTTTTGTTGACATAACACATAATTTGTGCAAAACAGCCAATTCAAATTATGAATATTCGCCAATTTGACGTTGACTATTTTCCCCTAAAAGGTTAAACTACCATTTAGGGGATTATTTTTTGTACCACAATTCTAAGGAGGAGAGATATATGGCGTTACCTGCTAATATTACATCAGGCGGCGATAGTAATGTTTTATCGATTGCCGCATCCAACAATAAGGGCTTACTTATCAGATTCCTTAATGAACAGGTAGAAGACGGCTTCTACACACTTGTCATCGATTATTTGAAGGATAATAACTTTGACCTGAATACAATGAAGGTTGATGAAGATGTCAAGGCTCAGTGTTCTAAGCTCTATGAGTTAGGCGAATTTGTTGATGAAAATATCAAGGCCAAAGAAAGATATGAGATCGACGAATGGATCGAGCCGTTATTCAATTTTGTATATGGCGATATTGATTCTTCTGACATAGATGCGCCGATCAACACGACCGGTATTTACAGATTCAGCGTATGGCTCATTTATCTGTATCAGAGAGAGAAGTTCGGTGAGGCTATGAGACTCATCGGCGAGCGTATTGCTCCGCTTCTTATCAATGTCAGCTATCAGATACTTGAGGACGACGACAGACCTAAGAACTTTGATAAGGCTCTTATGGGATATCTGGATCTTATAAATGTTGTTATGGAGATGGGACTTCCTACATCCATGGCAAACTCTGAGGCTTACCTCAGCAACCTTGAGGTTCTCTATGATTATGTTATCGAGGATCCTCATGTAGGTAATGATTATAAGACACAGTTCTCAATCGGAATGTTCAATACATTTATTGCCAATAAGGATTTCACCAAGGCATTTGAGTTCTACGGACTCAATTCAGAGTATATCCCTATCGACAATATGGCGGTATATGAGAGCTTCAAGGAACTCATCAGAAATGTTAACAATGCACATGATACCAGTGTTCTCAGCAGAAATGTAATGACAACCATTACAAAGCAGGAGATATACAATAAGCGTATCGATACACTCATCAATGAGGTTTCTGCTTTTGTTAAGAAGGTTTATCTCTACATCGAGAATGAACCTGATATGAAGAAGAATCTTCAGATACTTGGTGCCGGTGCACAGCT
>DOVL01000241.1 GCA_003520105.1 Lachnospiraceae bacterium
GCTTACAGCTCGGGAGTTAGTAAAACAAATCAGAATCTATGAATCCTTTTCTTCGTAGGGCTTATCCCATGAACCAATCTCAATCAGATTACCTTCGGGGTCTGCAATATAACAGGTTCTTTGTCCCCAAGGTTCAAGCTCCGGCTCAAGTACAGGTGTAGCTCCGTTTTCTACAGCTTTTTTGAACGCAGTATCGACCTCTTCAAATGTATCAACATAAAGAGCCAATTCAAAATGTCCGTTTAAACCCTTAATATATTCGTATTTACGGTTTGTCATCTTTTCAAAGTCGTTTCTTCCATATAAAAGAAACAAAGTGCCGTCTTTCACTAGATATACATTTGATGAATTCTCTGTTTCTTTAATCTCAAAGCCGAGTACATCTTTATAAAACCGGATCATTTTAGCCATATCCTCAACAAACAATCCAAAACCGTCCAATCTCATAAGCTACCTCCGTTAAATTCCGATTTATCGTCCGCTCACAATTCCTTTTTCACAAACTTCGCAAGCGCTTTTATCGTTTCCTCATTCCTGCGGTAATATGTCCATTTGCCGTGCCGCTCGGAGAGAAGAAGCCCGGCTCTCTGCAAGGTGTCCAGATAGTTCGATACTGTGGAAGGGGAGAGGTTGGCTTTTGCCTGGATACTGCTTACACAGACACCGCCTTTGAGGTCAACAGGCTCACTCAGACAGCCGCCCTGTGGTGGAAAATTCTCCTCCGGCGATTTGAGCCATTTGAGGATATTCAGCCGTGTTTCGTTGGAAAGCGCCTTGCTTATCTCGATCATATCTATGTCCATTTCTATCACCCTCCTTGATGTGTTGAGTATATTATATCATACATTTCGGGAATTGTCAATATGTAAAAATGAAGTTGATACGGATCATTGGAAAAGTCCCCTCTTAGATGTGCCGGGCAAGGACTTAAAGCTCTGGAGTTTGCTCCTTCAGACAGTTATTTAGCGTTGAGACAAGATCGACTATAAATTTTTCCTGTGTGTCCTTTTCTGTCTGAAGCAGAGAAAGGTATGGGTTAAGATCTTCAAGCTCTATAAGAAGAAGTTCTCCTTCAATTGTTCGACAAGCATCGACACGCTGGATACCATGGCTTATGCTGTTCCATGAAATAAAACGCTCTGCAAACCGGATATCCTCCTCAGAAGCGTGGTATGGCACCATCTCCCAGCGTTTAGTCTTATTGGGAGCATACATCGCATATTCAAATTTATCATCAATAAAATAGAACGATACCTCATATTCAAACTCAACAGCAGGCTGTATCAGATAAACATGGTCGGCAATGTGCCTTTGAGACAGCTCCTCATCTGAAAGAAATTCGAGTCCTATGGAATCTGCTCCGTCCTTCGGTTTTATAACATATCTGTCTGACGCAGGGAGAAGTGAAATATCACTCTTACAGTCAACAGTCGGTATAACAGGAAATCCCAGCTTTGTCAGCTCAAGAAGATAGTCCTTTCCGAGCATATCCGCTTTTCCTGTGAAGGTGTTGAACGTCCTCAGTGAATTCTTTTGGATACGCTCTCTGAAAGCTCGGTAAATTTCCTTGTACCCGATAACGCTTCCCGTATTTCGGAAGACGATCACATCGGCAGAGTCTTCAAATGCCTCTGAATTTTTCGGATGACAGAGTGCAACGTCAAAATGATCCATGAGCCTGCCTGCAATAAAAATATCTTCTTCATAGTAAGTACGCCCTTTTGCAGGGTAATAAAGGTCTGTAAGATAAAGGATGCTTGCCATATTATTGTTCCTCCTGGTTGATGTGTCAGATTAATTATAGCACGCATTTCCGAAATCGTCAATGCAGATGTCATTGAGTGCAGCTTTGAATTCAGAACGGACTAAAGTTACAGCGTTCTTTTTCTGTTCCTTATCGCCGCCATAGCATCCAGATCACCATGTTCTATCTCATGTTCAAGAGCTGCAATAATACTGTCCTTACGCTTCAGAAAGTCCGGACCTGTCAGGTTCTTACCGGATATGGTATGGTGCGTTATGAACGAGCAGTCACAGGTCAGGTTCTCTACAAAGGTTTTCAGTTCAATGAGCATTTCCTTTTCGGAAAGCGGATCAAACTCGCCCCGCTGTGCTTCTTCCAGTAGCGGAGTGCCGGGAACCAAGGTCAGGCCGCCCGTGCCGACAAGCATCGGTTTGCACTGACTGAATATCTTTGCGGAATTGACAGCATGATCGTGACTATGCTCTTTACCTGCCACACCATTCAGAAAAGTCATCCAGTAGTCGATACCTGCATCTTCAAGCTTGTGACACTGCTCCAGTATATCTGCGGAAGTGTAGCCCTTGTTGATACGTTCCAAAGTCCAATCGTCACCGCTTTCGATACCGAGGGAGATCTCACGAAGTCCCATTTCTTTCAGACTTTTAAGCTGTTCTACGGTCTTATTGCGAATGTCGGTCACTCTTGTGGCGGCATAGATGTACTCCATTTTCGGAAGATAGCGGTTTATCATTTCAAGTATCGGTGCGAGCTTGTCATAAGTCATTGCAAGGGGATTGGCACTGAGAAGCTGAATCGTCCTTGCATCGGGAGCGATATTTGCTATCTCCTGCAAGTCCTGTTCTATCCACTCCATAGGCTGCACCTGGAAGGTTACATCACGGTACATGGTGCAGAACTTGCACTTGTTGTGGGTGCAGCCCTGTGTTATTTGTAAAAGCGGGAATGTCTCCCAATAGGGGTTGCGGTAAACTGTTCCTGTAAAATGCATATTTAGCCCTCCTTTTTCGGCGATTTGCTCACCACGGTTCTTTGACCATTTTCTCTCCTGTATCGTAGGCCTCTTTCAATTGCTCCAGAAATACAGTTTCATGACGTTTGTCTTTTTCCTTTGTATCGAACATCGACCAGTCAAACCGACTGTAATCTCTGACCTGCTTCGTATTTCCTGCGATCAGCAGCTTAGTGTTTCCGACAAATGCACCTAAAGTCTGCTGATAACCTTTCAGCATAGTATCATATCCGAGCTGAGCATAATCCTCTTCATCCGCATTGCTTGTCATTATCATAAGCACTGGTATCTTTTTGTTATTATAGCTTCTTGGTTCATTCTTATATGTCAGTGACTGAAATATAAGTCTTTCATAAAGTGAACGAAAGCCTGCGGATACATCTCCCAGGTAATTTGGAGAACCGAGTATAAGACCGTCAGCATTCCTTATTGCTTCAAGCAAAGGAGCAAGTCCGTCCCTGTACACGCATTTTCCTTCATTTTGAGGCAGCTTACAGGCAAAACAGGAAATGCACCCCGTGAATTTATCCAGTTTATAGAGGTCAAACAACTCGACCTCTGCCCCGTTAGCCTGGGCTCCCTTTACTGCTTCCCGAACAAGTGATGAAGTATTCCACCCGATGCGTGGACTTCCATTTATTGCAACTATTTTCATAACAAACACCTCTTTTTTTGATTTGTTTTGCCTTTGTTAATCTTATTTTAACCGAAGGGATTGACTTTTTCAATATACAGAATTATAATATTGACAGAAAGTCTTACACTTTTTAATTTATGTAAGAAAAGAGCGTGAACATTATGGCAGAACGGACTAAGATATGGATAGCCGACAAGATGAAAGAGCTTATGAAGACCAAGCCTCTTGACAGAATAAGAGTCACCGAGATATGCCGTGTTGCCGAGATAGAACGTCCCACATTCTACTATCATTTCAAGGACAAGTACGACCTTGTGGCGTGGATATTCCTCAGCGATGCATACGATACTGACGTTATCTCCGCAGAGTCCGCAGCACAGGGAATGGCAAAAATGCGGCAGGAGTTTATCTTTTACAAGAGAGCCTATGATGATGTTTCGCAGAACGCTTTGTGGCAGTATATGCTTGAATACTTCGTCAAGCGGTACGAGCATGAAGCAAGAATAAAGCTGAATACCGATGTTCTCGATACTCAGCTTAAATTCTCTATTCGGTTGTATTGTTACGGTACTGTCGGCATGACAAAGGAGTGGCTGCTGAACGACAACACCACCTCTGCGGAAACTGTTGTGCAGATGATGTTTGAGTCTATGCCGGAGAATATGAAGAAGATATATTTTTTAATATAAAGAAGAAAAAGAATCATAATCAGAATAATAAAAAAACGCTCAGGATCAATATTTCTGAGCGGTGGTATTATATAAGTTTTCTAAGCAATTCTAAGTGCTTACCGACCTTCTTCACGATGTTATATCCATCACCGCAGTAGAAGTCAATGAGCCGTTTGCAACAGGTTAAGATTCCTGTCTGCACTATTACCGAGCGGAGGCTGACTTTCACTATCAAGCGGTCCACGGCATTGGGAGTATAGCCTGTTAAGGCTGACACTTCTGTGATAGTCGCCACGTCAGGCACATCGAACCAAATATCGTTCAGCTGTTCGCAGAAGCATTCCGGCGATCACTGCGGCTGAACCCTTTCCACCGCATTTTCAGATCCTATTATATATTCGATATCGTCATCGAGCTTCATAGCTTAGCAGCGGGTGTTTTGACAGCTGTCGGTGCAGGGAATAGCTCCGCTTTGTAGAACGCTCTAATGACTCAGAACTATCCTGATTGGCTTCCTGAGAGGTTATTTCACACTTGAACTTACCATTACATTATGTTATAATAGTAATATCTCAACAAACATGCGGTGAACCCATTGAAGCGAAAGACCACAAAAGAAATACTTGCAGAGTCCTTTCAGGAGCTTGCAGCAAATAAGCGTATTGACAAGATAACCATAACCGAGATCACCAATAATTGCGGAATGTCGCAGCCGACTTTCTATAATCATTTCAAGGACAAGTATGACCTGATCGTGTGGATATACATATACGAATCAGACAAGATAATATCGAAGATCGGAAAGGACGGTTATACCTGGAAAAACAGCTTGTTTGACTGGGCACAATATTTTGCTGAAAAACGTGAGTACTTCGTCAATGCGCTGAAACATACCGGCGGGCAGGATTCTTTCATACAGTATATGCGTAAGATCAACAGCGAGATCGTACTGACCGAGGTGCGAAAAAAACTGATGACAGAATATATCCCCGAAGAAATATATGGTATGGTACGGATCTATGTTTACGGATCGGTACAGTATATGCTTGAATGGCTGATGAATGACAGAGATATGTCTCCCGAAAAGGTAGCTGAGATATGGGAACATAGCCTTCCAGAACCGCTGAAACAGTACTTGTACGATTAAGATTTTGTAATTCTCGCAAAATACAAAATCATTTTGTAAACGGCTGAAATTCTATATGGACATTCAGCCGTTTTTTTGTTATGATGAAGATACGGTAATCACCGAACTAAATCATATTGGAGGTCATTCAAATGACAGATACAAAGAAAATTCTCGAAGGATTACAGATCATCGTAACAGATTTAGCACAGCAGGCAGACGGTCACGCTATACAGTCAAAAATATTCGCCGCTCAGGGCTTTTCCAAGCTGGGTGAGAAGTACGCAGAACACGCTGCAGAGGAGCGTGGCTATGTTGACAAGTGCATTGACCGTATCCTTGATCTCGGCGGTGAGGTAAAGAACGGCGCAAAGAAGGAAGCGCCCGTTTACACCGATGTGATCGAGTGGATCAAATATGACCTCCAGGTTTCAAAGGACGGTCTTGCATGGCTGAAAACTCTGGTTGAAGAAGCAAGAGATGATTACTCCACTTTCGATATTCTCAAGGAATACTATCAGGATGAGGAAGAAGATATGTACTGGGCAGAGCAGCAGCTTGAACTCATCGAGAAGATCGGCTTGCAGAACTGGCTCAACGCTCAGGTGTGATGCAAAGGCAATGCTTCCCGATAAAGTAAGAAAGCTGTTTCAGGAACATTTGTGGTATATCGCCACATACGGTGACGAGCCGAATGTTGTTCCCGTGGGATTTAAGTGTGTATGCGATGACGGCAGGCTTGCGATAGGGGCTGTTCTGCTTGAAACCACCCTTGAAAATATCAAGGCGAATGGTAAAATTGCAGTTTCCTGCGCAAATCCTCTGACAGGTGAAGCATATCAGATAAAAGGTACTGCCAAAATTGTCACCGAGGGCGAAGCGTATGAACACTACCAAAAGCTCACTGAGGATACATTCAAGGGAACAATGTCGCTGAAATGTGCGGTCATCATCACGCCCGAAAAGCTGATAAACTGCTCACCCAATGAGCATAATAAGGAAGACATATCACTCTGAGGAGGTCACGAAAATGGCAGAAAAAGAACAGATACTTGAAGCTATGAAAAAAGCAGGCGAGCCGCTGAATGCAGGCAAGATAGCCGAGTTGACAGGTCTTGACCGCAAGGTCGTTGACAAGGCTATGGCTGCAATGAAGAAGGATGGTTCTATCGTTTCGCCCGTCAGGTGCAAGTGGGAGCCTGCTGAAAAGTAAGTATAAAAATCAGGCTGTCGGTGGACATCGGCAGCCTTTGGTGTAAGGAGGAAATCATCATGGAAATCAAAGCAGTAAAATTCAGAAAAGACGGATTCTACGGACAGCCCTTTGTCATGGGCGGTGAGGAAGGTGCGGACAAGTTCGACAACAATATCCGCTACCGTGGCAGTCTGCAAAACTACCTTATTGACACATGCAATGAGGTCATTCTCGTTGATACGGGACTTCCCGCAGGTACACCCGAAGAAGCTCCCGATGAGAATAGTCCTGCCTACACAGGAAAAGATATTTGCAGTTATATGGAGGCTTTTTCGGCTCTCGGCTACAAACCCGAACAGATCACAAAGATTCTGCTCACCCATAAGCACACAGACCATTCGGGTGAGTTGAAGTCTTTCCCCAATGCGAAGATATATGTGAATGCTGATGAAACTTCCGCAGACGAATTACAGGGACTTGACAACATTGTTCCCGTGACATTCACAGACGGCGCATATCACAACTTCCCCGAAAGCCAGAAGATCACAGACGGAATTTACTTCATCAAGGCAAAGGGTCACACCAACGGCAACAGCCTTATCATAGCCGAAAACGAGGGGCTTTTCTATATGTTTGAAGGCGACATCACCTATGTTGATGAAGCACTTTACGAGAACAAGCTCTCAGTAGTTTTTGATGACCTGTCAGCCGCAAGAGAAACCCTCGACCGTGTGCGTGAATTTGTCCGCAGCAATCCTACAGTTTACTGCGGAACACATACTCCACAGGGCTATGAGAACCTTGAAGCAAAGC
>DOVL01000072.1 GCA_003520105.1 Lachnospiraceae bacterium
ACATATGAACAGATGAACATATAAACATAAGACGAAAAATAAGAGAGTGCATGATAACAAAGGAGAGCGAAATACTATGAGTATCAAGAGCAGATTTTATAATGTAATATCTAAAGCGTATGATCTTCTGGACATAATCTGGCTGTCGAAGGGTGGAGCCGATCCGCGAGAAGTGATCAATAATCTGATTCCGAATGGCAGATTCAAGGTGCTTGATATGTGCTGCGGGACATTTTCAAACGGCCTTCCGGTTGCGAAAAAGAATCCTGATAATATCGTAGTTGGACTTGATAGAAACAGGAAAATGCTTCAAAAGGCGAAGAGAAAGGCTGAAGAGAGTGGCCTGTCAAATGTAAAACTGATCCGGAGGGATGCAACGGCAACCGGCCTTAAGGACGGATCATTTGATTATATTATAATCGGTCTTGCGCTTCATGAGTGTGATGAGGAGCTTCGTAAAAATATACTGTCTGAGGCTTATCGTCTTCTTAAGAAGGATGGCCGCCTTATCATTCTTGACTGGGAGAGGGAGAGTAAGCTTTCGAGAAGGATTAAGTTTTCACCGTTATATATTTGCGAAACCATAGGTACTCCTAAGTATTTCAAAGAATACTATAACAGCGACAAGAGAACTTTCTTTGAGCAGTATGGCTTTGAGGCCGAGAGGGTTGAGAAATGCAATTATACCTTTGTCGCTGAACTAAGAAAGATGAATAACCCTGCTGTTGTCGGACTGATCGATAGCAGATACACAAAGCGTACGGAGCTTCTGGATTTTGACAACCGTTCAATCAGAGAACTCATCAGAGCGAGAGGATGGGCTAAGCTGCCGGAGTTTGAGCGTATACAGGCTATTTATGATTTTGTCAGAGATGAGATACGTTTTGGATATAATATTGATGACTGCATAAAAGCATCTAAGGTTCTGAAGGATGGCTACGGACAGTGCAATACCAAGGGAACGCTCTTCATGGCGCTGCTCAGAGCCTGCAATATTCCATGCAGAGTCCACGGCTTTACTATCGATAAGAAGCTGCAGAAGGGCGCGATGACGGGCTTTGTCTACAAGCAGGCGCCGAATGATATCTTCCATAGCTGGGTTGAGGTTTATCTTGAAGGTACGTGGTACGAACTTGAGGGATTTATTCTTGATAAGAAATATATCGAGAAGCTTCAGGCGAAGATCAAAGCCAGAGATGGTTTCTGTTCCGGACCATTCTGTGCTTTCGGAGTTGGTGTAAAGGATATTGCAAGACCGCTTATAGATTTCAACAGAAACAGTACCTACATCCAGAGTGAAGGCATCAACAATGATTTTGGATTATATGATTCGCCGGATGAGATGTTCAGAGAGCATCAGCAGAAGCTTTCACCGGTGAAGAGATTCGCGTTCAGACACTATGGCAGGCATATGATGAACCGTAATGTAAAAAAAATAAGAGGTAACGTTTAGACCAGAAAACGCCTCCCGGCATGGGAGGCGTTTCGCGTTATTCATATATAGACATAGTATTGATCAGGATATAAAACGGTCTGTGGTAATTACTGCAAATATTTATGCACCACATACTCCGGGGTAATCTGGTTGCCGTCATAGTCATTGAAATATGTCCTTCCGGATTCAACGAGTCTCTGAGTATTTTCATCAGAGCGGATGGCACTAGAGGCATAGCCGGGAGTTGTCTCAAACCAGAAGGCCAGCTCGTCGGTCTCTATGTTTCGTACGCTGACGCGGAAGACCATCTTGTAATACTCTTTATCAGTACCGATATAATCAACTCTGACACCGCCAATCTTCTCAACAATGACGTATTTCTGAGGCTTGTCAATCTTAGGATGATATGCATCCTCCGGATAAGAGTCGGCGATATTTGCAACGCTCATATAATACAGTTCGTTGTCGGCAAGGATGCTTTCTCTAGTCATATTATCGTATTCAGGATAATCAACTGCCGGACATTCCTTAATGGAGATTAAAGGACCATCGAGATGATCATAGAAGGCACCGGCCTTTGATTCATCCACTTTCTTGTTCGGATCCAGCTTCTCGCCAAAATGCTGCTCTGCCCTGGCAAGTAAAGCCTCACCATCAACTGAATCGGAATATTTCAGAAGGTCCTCGGTTCCGAGCTCGACCTCGTAGCGTCCTTCATATTGATACAGGTTGGACCAGAAGCGAGTCACATCGGAAAGCCGGCTCAGATCCTTGACCACAACATTCACGTTGGAAGATTCGCCAAAGGCATACTTGATATCAGGTGAACCCTCCAGAGTAACGGTCGCGTCCTGCATCTTCGGAAAAGAACTGTTGATAAATACAACATTATCAGGAATAACAAGCGTCTTCAGTTCACGACAGTCAAGCTGAAAACGGTTGATGTATTTAACATTCTTACCGATGGTAAGCGATGTCGGACGAAGAGGATTGTGGTCAGCGGACATGAGAGCGATAACCGGTTTACCTTTAACTTCGTCAGGGATGACGAGCTCAGGGCGGGCACCGTCTGTAACGATACAGATATATCCGTCTTCGTTGTTATAGACATCCTTCAGTGCCCTGACAGAATTCTGATCGGTCTTCTTGTCTTGGATATACTCACTCAGTTTGACATAGGTGGCACCTTGTTCCTTGATCTCATCATCATCACCGGATGAGCAGCCGGTAAGGCAAAGTAGAACGGTCGCCATAA
>DOVL01000147.1 GCA_003520105.1 Lachnospiraceae bacterium
TCGGCAGTCTCTTCAACTTCCTCTACTGTTTCCTCAACAACCTCAGAAGCCTCCTCTGCAATATCCTCTGCCTCTTCAGCAGCTTCTTCAGCTGCTTCAGCAACTTCATCATCAGCAGTCTCTACTGCTTCCTCAACAGCTTCAGAAGCTTCCTCTGCAATTTCCTCTACAATTTCCTCTGCAGCTTCCTCTACTGACTCCTCAGCCTCTTCTACAACTTCCTGAACGGGTGCTGCTTTGGCAACTGTCTTACCATCAAGCTCTGCCTTAAGAGCCTCAAGTCCCTTCTTATACTCATCGATAAGGTTAAGTGTTAACTTAAGTTCCTTCTCCTTCTCGAGAATGCTCTTATATGTAGCATCGATATCATCTCTGTTTCTGTCGATATTTGCTATAAGAACACTGCTGTGATCATCGATCTCACTGAGCTTGCTCTCTGTTCTTCTGTCAAGCTCGCCAAGCTTTGTAGCGCCGGTGTTATCGATTCCCGCAAGGACCTTCTTGCCTGCATTTTCAATCTCAGTGATCTTGCTCTGTCCTGCGTCATCAATCTTGGAGATGTTATCCTCTATCTTCTGATCGATAACGTTCACCTTATTGTTCAGCTTCTCAAAATTCTTCTTGCTTTCCTTTTCGAAGACATCATTACTGCTCTTGATCTTGTTAGCAATCTCCTTCTCGATCATCGGTTTAAGGTTCTTCGACTTTCCGCTGACCGATTTTGCAATATAATCATCGACAAGTTTGTCGATACTCTGTTTTTTATCATCCGGAAGCTCTGTTACTTCGTCTTCTCCCTTCATGATAAAACAGCTGGCGATCAGGAATAAAACCGCTACGGTAATAAGAATTATGAGTGTTGCTGTCATTTTTTAACTTCTCCTCTTAAATCAAATATTTCTCTGTTTGGACTTTATTTAATGTCCTATTTTTGCCACAAATACATTAAATCATTTTTTAATATATTTTGCCACATTTTTATTCTAATTTTTAATATTTCTTCATAATCCGAGCAACTGATAATAAGGGCTGCTCACAATGATCGCTCTATGGGCAGATCATAAACCGAGTTCTTCAAATATAGCATCGTTGATAATACGTATATACGTACCTCTCATACCCTGCGATCTGGACTCGATTATACCCGCACCCTCAAGCTTCTTAAGCGCATTTACTATGATGGATCTGGTTATGCGATATTTGGTTGCCACCCTGCTTGCAACAAGAAGTCCTTCCTTCTTGTCCATCTCCTTGAAAACACATACCATGGCATCCTTCTCGGATACGGAAAGCGACTCTGTAGCAGACTTAACCATTATATGCTTTCTTCTCTCGTCCTCGTCCTCTTCGTAGATAGCCCTCATCATTTCCAGCTCGATGACCGTATTCATATATTCACTGAATATGATATCGTCTACGGAAAAGGAATCCTTCTCTCTGTAAATAAAAGTCGTTCCGAGCCTCTCCCCGGCAAAATCGACAGGCATGACAATAGCCGAAAAATCCTTATCGCTCGCCTTCTCAAAACCAAGAGTCATAAGATTGACATTCTCCTTGGTTGAAAGAACCGACAGGAATCTTTCGTTAAGGCTTTCATCGATAACCTCACCGATATTATCAGCAAGAAGTTCATGAATGGTTTTAAGCTTCTCGTTGCCGTAGATGCCAAGTATTTTTCCCTTAAGGCTTACAACCATCACATTTGCGTTTAATATCTCTCCCGCGCATTTGCAAATATCATTAAATACAACTTTATATGACGAATTATTATGCAGGAGCTTATTGAGTTTTCTTGTTTTATCCAGCAGTTGAACGCTCAAACTGATCACCTCATTCTAAAATATCTGTGCATAAAAAGAGCCAAACGCCGATGCGACCTTTGACTCTCTGTTTTATTTACATATACAATTTAACATATCAGAACGCGAAAAACAACTAAATTGTCAAACTAATTTAATTGTTTTCAGACTTTTTTCTTCGGACGGTCTGGTCCATGACATATAGTCGCATTCAGGGAAATCGATACATCCGTAGAATCTTCTTCCCTTCTTGGTTCTTCTTACGATCAGATCCTTACCGCACTTAGGACATGCCACGCCGATCTTCTCGAGATATGGCTTGGTATTCTTACATTCAGGGAAGCCCGGACATGCAAGGAATTTGCCGTGAGGACCGTATTTGATGACCATCATTCTGCCGCACTCTTCACACTGGGTATCGGATACCTCATCTGCGATATGAACGTTCTCAAGAACCTTCTCTGCATTCTTAACAGCGATATCAAGGTCAGGATAGAAGTTCTTAACAACGACCTTCCAGTCGATAACGCCATCACCGATACTATCCAGAAGGCTTTCCATATTTGCGGTGAATTCAGTATTGATTATAGCCGGAAACGCCTTCTCCATGATACCGTTAACAGCCTCACCAAGCTCGGTAACATAGAGATTCTTCTCTTCTTTAACGATATATCTGCGGTTCATTATAACGGAAATAGTCGGCGCGTAAGTTGAAGGACGACCGATTCCGTTTTCTTCCATCGTTCTTACCAGAAGTGCCTCTGTATAATGAGCAGGCGGCTGGGTAAAGTGCTGCTTCGGATCAAAGCTGTCCAGACTGAGCACGGTTCCCTTCTTCAGAGCGTCAATACTCTTATTCTTAATATCTTTTTCTTCCGTATCAGACTTATAAACCTTCATAAATCCTTCGAATGAAAGCGCACTTGTATTTGCCTTAAATGAAGCATCACCTGCAGTAACGGTAACTGCAACTGTCTTATATACAGCCGGCTTCATTCTGCTGGCAAGAAATCTGTTGTAAATAAGCTGATAGAGTCTGAAGAGATCCCTTGAAACACTGTCTTTCAGATTCTCAGGCTTGATTTCTATATTTGTAGGTCTAATAGCCTCGTGGGCATCCTGAATCCTCTTGCCCTTATTTCCGTCCCTGCTCTCCTCAGCAACATAGTCTGCGCCATAGTTTGCAGTGATGAATTCTCTTGCGGCCTTGTCTGCCTCTTCGGATATTCTGACAGAATCGGTACGCAGGTAGGTAATGAGACCGATGGTTCCCTTACCCTTAACATCAACGCCTTCATAAAGCTCCTGTGCGAGCTTCATAGTCTTTGAAGTAGAAAAGTTGAGCCTTGAGGAAGCATCCTGCTGAAGTGTACTTGTGGTAAAAGGAAGAGGAGCCTTTCTGGTTCTGGTGCCTTCCTTAACCTCGCTTACTATAAACTCTGCCTTGCCGGCAGCCTTCATTATCTTGTCAGCTTCTTCCTTTGAAGCAATATCTCCGGAATAATGAAAAGCTATGCTGCTCTTTGATCCCGGAACCGCAAGCAGGCTGTCAAGTGTCCAATACTCTTCAGGGACAAATGCATTTATCTCATTTTCCCTGTCACAGATCATCTTAAGTGCCGCAGACTGTACTCGTCCTGCAGAGAGTCCTCTCTTAACCTTCTGCCAGAGAAGCGGACTTATCTCATAACCCACAAGTCTGTCAAGAACACGGCGTGCCTGCTGAGCATCAACCAGGTTCATATCTATCTCACGCGCATTTTTGATTGATTCCTTAACTGCAGTTTTAGTGATCTCGTTGAAGGTAATTCTCTTATAATTCTTATCCTCAAGCTTAAGTGCTATAGCCAGATGATAAGAAATAGCCTCTCCCTCACGGTCAGGGTCGGTTGCGAG
>DOVL01000153.1:0-10511 GCA_003520105.1 Lachnospiraceae bacterium
CTCAGTACTGGGGAGAGGTAATGGAGTATGCCTACACTTATATGTATGGCTACGACCTCGAGACTGCAGAATCCGACCTTACTACGGGACTGAGTATTGCAAGTCTGGTATATTGCCTTATAAGACTTGCTCTGGCCGTTTTGCTTTTCATTATTCTTTATTACAAGTTCTACAAAAAAGGCCGTTTCATCAAGATAGATATGAAATACGTGCTTATACTTATCGCGTGGGAGATCGTTCTCTTCATAGTTCCGGTTATTCCGTTTATGGAAGCTTTTGACAATACCGGCAGAGAGAAGGCGATGGGCGTTCTGATCGCATTTTTCATACTGTTTGTAGGAATAGTTGTGCCTGTCATACTCACCATTCTTGTTGCGCGGAGATATATGGCTGAGAAAAACATCCAGCAGGAAAAATATATGAATGCCCAGCTCGAATACATACGTCAGTACAAGGATTCACAGACTGCGACGAGAGCCTTCAGACATGATATCATCAACAATCTCCAGCTTATGGATATAATGATGAAGGATGGCAAGAATGAGGAGGCAAGGGAGCATCTGGAAACACTGCTCGGAAGTATAAAGGCACTTTCGCCTAAGAATATAACAGGCGACGAGATGCTTGACAGTATCGTTTCCATGAAGACGGCGAGGATGGAAGAACTGGGAATAAAATACAGCAGCGACGGTGTTCTGGACGGAGGCCTCAACATGAAGCCGATGGACATCTGCAGCATCTTCGCAAATGCTTTTGACAATGCCATCGAGGCATGCACCAGACTTCCGAAGAGTGCCCCGAAGAGTATTGATCTGAACATAAGAAGAACAGATAAGTTTTATCATCTGAAACTGGAAAACACGAGTATCAATGAGACCGATACAACAACACTCTTTGATGAGGCAAGTCATTATACTTCGAAGGATGACGAGAATATCCACGGTTTCGGTACCAAAAACATGAAGCATGCCCTCGAAAAATACGGTGGAATGCTTAAGGCTGATGCCGGAAAGGGAAAGTTTATTCTTACTATTATTATTCCGAGAACTGCAGAAACGTAATAAAGATGAATAATTATACAAAAAACACCTGCAAGAATGAAAATCATTCTCGCAGATGTTTTTGTTTTGAGATAATGCTTGTAACCGGACTCTGATCACCCGAAAACTCGTATGAAGTCAACCAGAGAAGAGAGCATATTTTGCTCGTAGGTATAGAGTATGGTAGGTGAACCGTCCAGGAAACGGATGAAAGCGCCAACAGACTGCTTGATCTGGATATCTATAACGATATCAGAGTTGGGCATCTTACGTTTCAGTGTATAGAGTGTATCCTTCGAACAGTTGAAACTGTTCAACTTTTTCTCCAGAATCGGATCAGGAGTTTCCCTGGCCTGATAAACCTCAATTAATGGTTTACATAATGAGAAGAATCTGTAGTATTCCTTGGTCAGAGCCGATGTGATACTGCTGTTATAGAAGAGAAACTGAGGCATCATCGACATATCATCCATAATTGAACTGGACATAAACGAAGCGATATCTTCAGCAATAAAAAGCGTTCGGCGGTATATTCCATCGCGGAGATTAGGGTAGTAATACGGTTCAATCGCTCCGGTTCTGTAGAGCGGCAGCCATTTATTAATTGCCGTTATCATCTCATGATATGATCTTCTTGTTGAATGGATAACCTTCAGAGTGCTGCCATCTGACAGAAGTCCCATGATATAATCGGACCATTCAGCGAGAAAATCCGGATCCTCATAAAACCATGAATTGTTTTCGTCAGAAGAAAAGAGAAAGTTTATAGGTCTTTTAAGTGCGGTCATGTCATGAAGAAAGGAGAGGATCAGGCGCCTTTTTCCTTCGTTACCATAGTCAATATCAGTTGCAACGGTTGTAAATTCCTGTGTGGATTCCAGAGTGTCTATTCCCTTGATACCATTACGTTCAGGGACATCCGAGGTGTCCTTCAGCCAGAGTACCAGCAGCCTTTTGATCGCATCCTTATCATCCGGGAGGAGAACTCCGTGGTTAATGATCTCGGAGAGTATATTTCTCTGGTAGATGTCATTGATCTTTTCAGAGAAATACTCGGCAGCAGGTTCGATGAAATTCCTGTGAGTAGGAATACCGCGCTTGCCTGAACGAAGCCTTCCGATATATGAAGGATCGAAGAAAAGGGCGTCGGCAAGAGCAGTGTTTTTAGTTTTTGTCAGGTTCATGAGAAAGTCGATCTTCTGGTTTGCATTCATAGCTGTCCTCCCGGAAATCAATGGCCGCTTACCGATGGTAATAGCCAATTAGTGTTGATAGTGGCTTGATGATATAGGGTTTGGTTGCCCGATTTAGAGCGACTACTGATAGAATATCATAAAAACAGTGCGTTTTCAATCAAATGTGGCACGAAACGTGCCAGCTGTGGCAATATTTACTGTAATGGTGTCAAACACAAATGGAAAAAAATGTTGTATTATAATCTCGATAGATCTCCAAAAATCTATATAAGCAGCTGCAGACGTGAGCTTTATTTAGTCTGCAGCTGTCTTCTTTTGTAAGTGTCTGTAGATTGATTTGCAGGCCTTTTTTTGTTATAATATCAAGGTGTCTGCGCTGATCGGGAGATGCAGGCCTTACCGAATGTTATAATAATTAATTCATATATATACAGGAGAAGAAAAGTGAAAGAGGATAAGGTTTGGGAAGTGCTCGGAATAGCGCCGGGTTCTGACGAAGAAACTATAAGAAATGCATATAGAGAGAAGCTTGTCGGTACAAATCCGGAGGATGATCCGGAAGGCTTTAAGCTTCTTCGTGAGGCATATGAGACAGCTGTTTCGATGCTTAAGAATACTGATGAAAAGCCGGCTGAGGACGAAAAGGAGAAGACTCCTGCAGAGCTACTTGTCGGTAAGGCAGAGGAGATTTATTTTGATATATTCAGAAGAAACAAACCTTCTGAATGGGAGGAGTTTTTCTCGGATCCTTTAATTGAGGGGCTTGATACGATTGACGAGGTAAGAAGAGCATTTTTAGTTTATACGATGAGTCATTTTGTGTACGCTCCCGAGATGTGGAAGGAGTTTGACAGGGTGTTCAGGCTTCTTGACGAAGAGAAGACTCTCATCGAGGAGTTTCCGCCTGATTTCATAAACTTTGTTAAGGAGAGAATCACAGAGGGCGATTATTTCACATATAATGATATGCTTCCGGGTGACAGTGATCTGGCCACATTTATCAGAGAATATCCGCTTCAGGCTGAGGGCAGCTATGAAGAGGAGGAGCTTGCATGCAGTCATGATGTCTACATCAGAAATGTGTCGGGCTTCTTACCGATCTATTCAACGATCGACAGTAAGTATTCTTCGGATGAAGAAAAGGATAATCTGAAGAAAGAGTTTGCCGAACGCTTATACGTGGTTCGAAAATATGACATCTTCCATCCCTTAGAGGGTATCGGACTGATGCTTTATTACTATGTGACAGGTGATCATGAGAAGGCTCTCAGTATAGCAGAAAGGTATCTTGATCCGGCTTCAGACTTTGTTCCGGACAAGTTTTCGTTATCCTATGCTGCACATATTTTACTTGCCGATGCCTTAAGAAACGGTATAAAGGATGAAGGAAAACTTGATGAGCTTGCCGAGAAGCTTCAGGAAATATCCCGAGACAATCCGAAATTCCAGATGGCTCACTTTGCATTGTCAGAGTATTTCTACCTTAAGGGCGATCATGTTAAGTCCAGTGAGCATATTCTGAATGCATCGGAATATAATGAATCAAGTGTTGAGATAGATGAATTCATTGATAAAAACGATATAGAACTGAGGAAGTTTTATAAGGATAAGATCGAGAGCGGTGAGGCGTCGGACAATGACAAGATTGAGCTTGGATGGTGTATGCTCCGTGATGAGAATATACCAAATGAAGAGATCACAGCTATGCTTGATGAGATCGAGCCGACACCTGATATAGAATACAATTACTATAATCTCTATGCGAGATGCTGCGTTAAGTCCGAGGATTATAAGAAGGCAGATAAATATGTAAGACGCTGGCATGAACTCGTAATGGAGACCTATGAACGTTCCCAGAAGGAAGGAACGGATGATTTTACGGCTGAAGAGAAGAAGAGACTAGCACGTATCGGCTACAGCTATTATCTTATGGCACTTTGCAATAACGAAGCCGGCAGGATGGATGAGGCTGAGGAGGCTTACAAACAGGCAGCGGTATTCTCTGAGAGCAGAAACGATAAGATAATCTTCCGCAAGATACTTGGTGAGCATTACCACAAGGTTGGTAAATACAGCGAAGCCTTCGACCTCTGGAATGAGATACTCGATATGGAGCCGAGGTTTACTTACGGCTATATGATGAGGCAGGAGGCTGCTTTTAAGACTAAGCGTGCTCAGCAGGTAATAAATGACTACAACGATATCATCAGCTTTGCGCCTGATTATGTTATGGCTTATGTATATGCTGCAAAGGTTTTCCGTATCTATGATCAGAGCGAGGATTTTATAAAGGTTTTCGAGAAGGCAGAGGAGAATAATGCAGTCTGCCAACAGCTCCTATTTGAGAAAGCTAAGTTCCTCAAGGAAGAGGAGAAATACGATGATGCTGAGCAAATCTTTGCTTTCCTGGAAAATGAGCTTATAGAGGATAAAACAAAATCCAAAGACGGTGAAGCAGACGGCGATGATAAATCGAATGATGAGGAACAGGATAATAACGACCAGGACGACGATACAGCGGGAAGCATAGAGACTGAAGCACTTTTCTATGCCGAGTACGGTATCTGCCTCTATGACCATGCCAAGAAGATGCGCAATATGGACAAAGCCGCTTCCGAAACGGTTGAAGAGGGGCAGCCAGACTATGAAAAGATCTGTAAGGATTGTCTGGCCAAGGCATGGGAGTGTATAGATAAAGGACTTAAGGCTGATCCGAAGAGTATTTACGTCCACTGGCTGATCACCGATCTTCTTGAGTTCGAAGATAAGGATGTCGAAGACGAATATAAGAAGATGCTTGAACTTTTCCCTGATGAGAGCAGTGTTAATTATGAATATGGACGCTATCTCGACAGGAAGGACAGAGAAGATGATGCTGCCGAGCAGTACAAAGAGACCATAAAGAAGGATCCAGGTCATCAGGACGCATATGGAAATCTTACGGATTACTATATCAACAGATATGGCGATACCGAGGATGAAGAGGATTACAAAAAAGCTATAGACTTTATTGAACGCCAGATAGTGAACTGCGATGATTCGTATTTCAGGATCAAACAGGCGCTGGCATATATAGAAGGCTATGAGTTTGAGAAAGCTCTTGAGTCTGCGGAACTGGCTGTCAGACAGGAGCCGGATAATGTATTTGCTTATAATGCCAAGGGCTATGCTCTTATGATGCTGGACAGGATGGAAGAGGCAGAAGAGGTATTTAAGACCGGTCTGTCATATATGAAGACTCCAAGGAGGACTGCACTGCAGAATAATCTTGTTCTCTGCCTTGAGAGACAGAGGAAGTTTAAGGAGGCCTTCGAGGTTTATTCAAAGTTCTGCGAGGACTGTAAGCTTGACGCGGTAGAAAATAAGGAACGTAAAGCTAAGCTCCTGAAGCGTATGGGGGATTTTGAGGCTGCCGAAGAGGTATATGGAAAGCTTTACGAAGAGCATGTTGAAAAGTACCTGGGATGCAATAAAGATAAGGCTTCCAAGGTAGAACGTTTCATGCTGAACAAGCTTGTTACAGCTTATGACTGCCTCGGGAATAACAGAGACGACCTGACTGACATTCAGTTGACAATGATGGATCTCTACGTAGTTTCAGGAAATAAGAAGCGTTTCAATGTCCTCTCAAAGGATATCAGAAAATATATCGATCTGGAGTTTGGCAAGCGCAATATAGCTGTATTTCTTAACTCGGTTATGAGTAATGATAATGTCAGAGATGCAGCCATGGACAGGATGTGTGCCATGAATATGGTGGGCATGCAGATGCTTTATGTTTCAAGGGATTATCCGTTGGCTGAGAAATGCTTCACCATGGTAATAAAGATCATGGAACGTTTCCACGAAATCGATGGTAAATACGGTAATCCGAACTGGGTAGCAACTACATATATGCGTTTTGCAGAAAGCTGTTACAGAAATAAGCATATTAATGCAGCCAAGAAAGCAGCAGAAAAGGCTATGAAACTCTTCCGTGACGGAGAGAAGGATGAGTCTAAATACACTGCATATCATAACTTCCGTCCGAAGAGGCTGGAGCAGATGGCTAAATTGTATTTTTTCATGGGAGACAGGGACAAGGCCTTCCGTTTGCTTGAGGAAATGAGAGAATGCGGTATCTGCAGCGACTGTCATGAAAGAAAATGCTACGAATCTTACCTGACACTTGCAAAACTTTACGAATTAAGCGATAATAATATATTAGCATTAGAGAATTATAAGAAGGCACATGAGATCAATCCTGATGATGCCGAAGTTGAAAATGCCATAGCGGCATTAGAAAAATAAACGTAACTTATTGGAGGCTTTAAGGTGATAATAGGAATAGATCTGGGAACTACAAACAGTCTTGCTGCGTATTATACAGAAGAAGGACCGAAGATCATCCCGAACAGGCTTGGTGAGAGACTTACACCCTCAGTTGTCAGTATAGATGAGGAGGGTACGGTTTATATAGGTGCAACTGCAAAGGAGAGGAAGATGCTCTATCCTGACAGCTGCGCGGCCTGTTTTAAAAGAGATATGGGCAGTGATAAGAGCTATACACTGTCCGGCAAGGATTATACGGCTGTGGAGCTTTCTTCCTTTGTTCTTCGTTCTCTTAAGGAGGATGCCGAGGAATATCTGGGGGAAGAGGTTACAGAGGCTGTTATCAGCGTACCTGCATATTTTAATGATGTCAGACGTAAGGCAACCAAAAGAGCCGGCGAGATGGCAGGACTTAAGGTGGAACGTATCATAAGTGAGCCTACTGCCGCAGCGATCGCCTACGGACTTCTGAACGAAAATAAGCCGGCGAAGAATCTCGTATTTGATCTTGGCGGTGGTACTCTGGATGTATCGATCCTGGATTATTTCCCTCCGATACTTGAGGTCAGAGCCGTTGCAGGTGATAACTTCCTCGGAGGAGAGGACTTTACCAACGTACTTGAGTCGCTGTTTTATAAGAAGAACCATGATATATATAAGGACGACCTGTCCCGCAAGGAACAGGAGCTTATTCATAAAGAGGCGGAGAGATGCAAGATCGCCTTTGCTGATGCAGGCAGATCGACGATGCACTGCAAGGTTGGTGACAGGATAGTTGAGACCGAATTTACACTTGCCGAATATGAGAGAGGCTGCGAAGAGCTTTTTGAGAAGATCAGAATACCGGTAAAGCGTGCGCTTAGCGATGCCATGCTTAAGATATCGGATATAGATAAGATCGTTCTGGTCGGTGGTGCGACGAAGTCGGTCAGCGTCAGAAGCTTTGTCAGCAGGCTGTTCAGAACATTTCCGGACACCTCGATCAACCCGGATGAGGCAGTAGCGCTCGGCGCTGCGATCCAGGGAGCCATCAAGGAGAGGAACGAATCGATAAAAGAGGTTATTCTTACGGATGTCTGCTCATTCACTCTCGGAACAGAGGTAACGGTAGATATCGGTGAAAATCACAAGGAGAGCGGACATTTCTGCCCTATTCTTGAGAGAAATACAGTTATCCCTGCGAGCCGTACGGAGAGATTCTATACCGTAAATGATAACCAGGATAAGATCAAGATAAATATACTTCAGGGCGAGAGCAGGATAGCGAGAAATAACCTTCTGCTCGGAACTCTTGAGATAGCCGTTCCGAAGGCCAAGGCCGGTGAGGAAGCGGTGGATGTAACATATACCTATGATATCAATTCAATCCTTGAGGTAGAGGTTAAGTCGATCTCAACAGGCATCAAGGAGCGTTGTATCATCAAGGGGCAGTATACCGAAATGACGGATGAGGAGATAGAGGAGCGTCTGAAGGAACTCTCTTATCTCAAGATACATCCGCGTGATCAGGAGGAAAACAAGCTTGTTCTTCTGAGAATGGAGAGGCTTTATGAGGAAAGCCTCGGCCAGGACAGAAACGTTCTTGAAGCGGCTGCCAACAAGTTTGAACTGGCTCTTGCATCACAGGATAAGAGGATAATCGAGCAGGAGCGTAAGAGGCTCATCGAGTTCATGGATGAATGGGAGGGCTTATAAATGGCTGCCGGCGGAAATTGTGATTCATGCTGCTATTTCATGTATGATGAAGAGCTTGAGGAATATGTCTGCGACGTAAATATGGATGAAGATGATTACGGCAGACTGGTTTCCGAGCATTTCAGAGAATGTCCGTATTACAGAGACGGAGACGAATATAAGGTCGTAAGACATCAGATGTAAAAAGTTTTATCAAAAATATGGATTGGTGATTTATGAAGAAGGTAACAACAGATATCGCGCTCAGAAAGAATTATTTTGAAGATACTATTGTACTGCTCGGCGATTTTAACGTTGCAGGTCACGATATGAATTATGTGCTGCGTATTTCTTCTTATGGTTCTAAGACAAATGGCAATAATGTCAGAGTGTATTTCGGACTGCTTGATGATACCAAGAGAGAATATACAGAACAGAATTATGAGTATCCGGGTGATAAGGTAATAATAGATGATGCTCATCTTCTTGTAAGAACAGATATGGTTGAGCTCAACGACTCCCCGGAGGGACTCAGACTTCATCTGAATTATGAAACGTTAGTTCTTGATTTTCTCATCAAGAGAGGTCCTGACAAGATTGATATAAAGAAGTTCGGAAAGCCACAGGAGGGCGGAAAGGTTGTAACCTATGCTTATCCTGAATGTTCATCCAGTGGTCATGTGACTACAAATGAGAATTATTTTGACACGGTCGGAAATGTATTTTACATCAGACATTCCCAGACCTTTGACAGTCTCTTCGGATTCAAGAAGAAGCTTGTGCATACAGATGATAATTCACACTTTATGTTTGGCTTCTTCAAGCTGTCCAACTTCAGGAAGATCATGTTCGGTACCTTCAGTTCTGAGGAAGAAACCACAGATATGCTTGCGGTAATGTCCTATGGCGATATCATCGAGATAGCTATTCAGCCGATGAGAAAGGTTATGATGGACTTTATCGAAGCCGAAAATAAAGAAGATATGATCATCAGACCAAATATTTCATCCTTTGACAGCAGGGTTGCACTGAAGTGTAAGACCAGGCTCAATGTCTGTGAGCATATGGCTCCGGATGATGATAATTTCAAGATGTATGATAAGTTCGTAAGATGCGCGGGTACTTATAAAGAAACGAAAGTTACAGGCTATGGTTATATAGTGTTATTCTAGCAATACTCATCGCATATATACATCCTCGGCTGTAGGTAAAATACGCCCTCGGAGGTATATATGCAATGCTGCGGAATGAAAGGATAAAATATGAAGAATTATAAGTACATATTCTTTGACCTTGATGGGACGGTGACGCAGTCTGAATTTGGTATAATCAGATCTGCGAGAGTGGCCCTGAAGAAGATGGGAATAGATACAAGCAGTGAAAGTGATAAGGATATGCTGAAGTTTATCGGACCTCCGCTTTACAACTCGTTCCATGATTTCTATGGGATGAATGAAGAGGATTCGCTGAAGGCTGTTCAGTATTACAGAGAGTATTATGAAGCAGGCGGACTTTTTGATGCTCCTCTTTACGATGGCATCAAAGAGGTCATAGAAACCCTGTCCGAAAGTGGGAGAGATGTTTTCATAGTTACCTCGAAGCCTGGAGTTATTGCCGAAAGGATAGTTGAACATTTCGGACTTTCGGATAGTATCATATCCGTGATCGGACCGGATAAGAGCGAGAAGAGTCCTAAGAAGAAGGCTCTGATTGAGAGGGCTATGAACGAAAATGATATAACGGATAAGTCAGCTGTCGTTATGATCGGCGACAGAATGTACGATATAGAAGGTGCAAATGAGGTCGGAGTTGACTCTATCGGAGTTCTCTATGGCTACGGTTCAAGAGAAGAACTTGAAGAGGCCGGAGCAACCTACATCGCACCAAATCCACGAGATATTCTTTCTTTTGTAAACTAATGTTTATATGCTAAATAAAAAATGCTCGGACACAAGCTGTCCGAGCATTTATTATGTATAAGCGAGGCAAAAAATAAAAAAGAGCCCAGATATAATAATCTGAGCTCGTGTTATTGTATTTACTTATTTAGCAGCAGCCTTTGCAGCTTTAGCTTCGGCAGCCTTACCGCTTGGTTTTACAAGTACCAGGCAGAGGATAAGAGCTACGATATAAAGAGCACCTGTTGCATAAAGAACGTTCTGATAACCTGTTGGGTTAATCTGCTCTACGATGCCATCATGTTCGAAAGGAATGTATTTTCCTGTGTGATCAACAATGAACTGTGCAAGCTGGTTTCCTGTAAGACCTGCAAAGCCCCATGCTGAAAGTG
>DOVL01000153.1:10660-11139 GCA_003520105.1 Lachnospiraceae bacterium
CCTGCATTTACCATGAAGATAAGTGCGAGTACGAGGATGATGAGGAAAGTACTTCCGTCGCCCTTTACTATACCCTTTGTGATCATTACAAGAGCTGTAAATACGATTGATATGATGAAGATAAGCTTGTAGATAGTATTTCTGTCCTTAAGTGAATCAGCCCATGCAGAGAAACCAAGACGTCCGCCTGCATTGAAGATAGCTGAAACTGTTGAGATAAGACCAGCTGAACCTACAAGACCGATACACTTAACGATTGACTTCTCCTGAGAGATGAGTGCAAGACCACAAGTGATGTTGATATAGAACATAAGCCAGATACCGATGTAGTTACCCATTGGCTTAGTCTTAAGTGTTTCCATGATGCTAGGTTTCTTCTCTCCCTTAGCAGGCTCATGCCATCCTTCAGGCTTCTTAAGCATAAGGTGTCCGAGGAACATCATTACGAAGTAAACACCACCGAGGATCCAGAACATTTT
>DOVL01000236.1 GCA_003520105.1 Lachnospiraceae bacterium
TCGCCGTTTTCCAGCTTCTTTCTCCCCGGGATTGCATGTGGCTTAGACGAATTGATGCCCGAAGCCGCTATGGTATCAAAGGAAAGTCCCTCAGCGCCATGCTTCTTAAGGCTGTATTCTATCTCTGCAGCCACTTCAAGCTCAGTCATTCCCGGCTTAAGTATCTTCAGAATATCACTGAATGCCGCATCTCCGATTGCTTCTGCCTGCCTCAGCAGTTCGATCTCTTCCGGAGTTTTGATCCTTCTCTCCCTCTCAAGAATATCACCTGCAGGAATCCAGTTCATAAGTGAACTGCGAAGTTTCTCCTCATACTCCGAAAAATACTTCTTAAACGCTTCTGCGATTTCGCGTGACATTTCTCTATATTCTGCGACCGTAAGGCTCTTATCCTCGAAAACGATATTTATATTTCCGTCAATGCCAAGAATTATCTCATCAAGGATCTTAAACTTCGGATTGTCGTTATTAAACTCAATAACAGTGAAGCCGGAGTTTTTATTCGAAACGTCCTCCTTCGCAGATTCGGTATATCTCGAATCAACGATCAGATATCTTCCTGCGGCCGTGATCACAGCAATGCCCTCACCGCCTCTGAATCCGCTAAAATATCTGAGGTTGTATCTGTCGGTTATAAGGATCATATTCGCCCCGGTTTTCTGCAACAGTGCAATGTAGTTTATCCCGGCGCTTTCTGTACTTTTGATCCTTTTAACACCTGTAAACACCACATTATTCTCTGCACCGCAAAATGCACATTTAGGTGCGCTTTTCGGCATTGGTCTGCCACATTTTGCACATATATTATCAAAAAGATTTTCGTTTATTACAGGTTTAAGACTTGTCATCTCCTGCCTCCTTATCATCTGATTAATTACAGATTATATCTGTTCTATCGCTCTAGTCATTGTCATCGACCATAGCTTTATTATAGCATAAAGATACAATTATAAAAGCAAATATCCCCATAACAACTATTTAAAGCTGTTATGAGGATATTAATATCTAATCATCTATTTCAGAGTTTTATACCAATTCATAAAATTAGAATCTCCTGCCGGATACTTACCGGTTTTATTGCTGATAATATAATACTGCAATTTCATTCCGGTTTTGTCGCCAGTCTTGATCTCATTAGTATTTGGATCGATCTCATCACCGGATGGCTTAGTCGTTCTCCATGTTCCGTTAAAATACCAAAGAGGTGTAGAATCTTTTTTCTCCATATAGAAGAAAAAGTATATGGTATATTTGTCATGTATATTTGCATTTGTATTGGCACTGACATTACTTCCGACACCAAACATTATGCAATACGGATCATTTTTATTTTCTTTTACCTCACCCTTTTTGATATCCAAAGACTCGAGTATCTTTACAGCCCATGGCATTTCGGTAGCATTTACACTGCCGTTATCGGTATATACGCCGCCTGTTGTGCTGTTGGTCTTTGGCTTAACGTTTCCTGCTCCTATAACTGTATTGCTTGGCTGCAAACCAGGAGTCAAAGAATCGCCAGTTATAGCATACTGCTCACTTAAAGCAGCCTGAGTCATAGTCATACAGTTCTTTGCATGAAGCAGTTCTTTTTTCTCCTTTGCTCTGTCAATATATCCAAGTAGAGCCGGAACAAGGATGGCCGCAAGTATAGCCAGAATAACAAGTACAACGATAAGTTCAACCAAAGTAAAACCTCTGTCGTTTTTCCTATTGATCTTCTTTTTATTTATAGTCTTCATCCCACTTTCCCTATCATGATAAATACATATTTCTTCAGTTTCACTATATCACATAGCTTTCATGCATACAACATAAAATTATGGTCAATTCTGTCAATTTCGCTGATTATAACCGTCCATAATCACATGCATACCATGGAACAAAAAAAGCCGGTACCTTTCGGTACCGGCTTGATAAAACATATTTAAAGTAATTATGCCATCTGCTTAGCAACTTCTGCTGCAAAGTCCTCGTTCTTCTTCTCAAGACCTTCGCCTGTCTCAAATCTTACGAAGCTCTTAAGTGAGAAGTTAACGCCGTTATCCTTAGCAACCTTCTCAACATACTGCTTAACTGATTCCTTGTTCTCAGCCTTTACATATGTCTGATCAACAAGGCAGATTTCCTTAAGATGCTTTGAGAAACGTCCCTCTACAAGACCTGAGAAGATCTTGTTTGCAAGATACTCGTCCTTATGTGTAGCAGCAAGATCTCTAAGAACCTGAACACCCTTGTCTGAAAGGAAATTGAAGAGGAAGTTGAGGTTACCCTCTGCCTTCTTCTCATCGAAGATATCAGCATCTTCCTTAGTCCATCCCTTATTTCCATCCTCAGCATACTCTGTAACGATATTTGCCTTAGCTTCATCAAAGAGAGCGTTAAGAAGTGGCTTTGGAAGTGAAGCAGGATCAGCAAGTGAGCTGTCAACGATGATCTCCTTCTCCTTAGCAAGCTCAGCCTCAGAAATCTCTTCTCTCTTAACGAATGAAGGATTCATAGCTGCGATCTGCATAGCGATATTCTTCATAGCTTCCTTGATGTTATCATTAGGAGCATCGCACTCAGCGTTAACAAGAACACCGATCTTACCACCCATATGGATGTATGAAACAACAACGTCACCCGAAACCTTCTCAAAACGACGGATTGTAAGGTTTTCACCAATCTTAGCGATCATAGCCTTGTGATGATCTTCAACTGTAGCTGAAGGATCAATATCAGACTTAGCTGCCATGAAGGCATCCATATCTGCATAGTCATTATCATTTATCTGCTTTGCAAGAGAAGCAACATATCCTGTAAATACGTCATTCTTTGCAACGAAAT
>DOVL01000223.1 GCA_003520105.1 Lachnospiraceae bacterium
GCTTGCTTGCTTGCTTAAGCGTAGCTTTTACCTGCATTACTGTCAACCCCTTCCATCAATAATTTGAGAAGAACCGAAGTTCTCTCCTCATGTATCGGCATACCAGCGCGGATTCTTTACCCTGCGCAGTGTATAAATATACACATATATTATAGCAAAATCTGACGTTGAGCGCAAAGAAAATTTGAAGGGATTTTCCCGAAAACCGGGGTCTGATTTGCAAATCCCCTAAAAAAAAGTTATAATAAACCGAACAAATACCTGTTAAGGAGATGACTAATATGTGGTACGAAGAAAGTGTATTTTATCAGATCTACCCTCTCGGCTTCTGCGGAGCACCGTTTGAGAATGACGGAGTTCTGACTCACAGGATCGAGAAGGTCAGGGACTGGATCCCTCATATGAAGAAGCTCGGCATCAATGCGATCTACTTCTCTCCGGTCTTCGAATCTGATACTCACGGATATAATACAAGAGACTATTTTAAGATCGATACACGTCTCGGAACCAACGAGGACTTTGCTGCCCTCTGCGACGAGCTCCATAAAGAAGGCATCAAGGTTGTTCTTGATGGTGTATTTAACCATGTAGGCCGTGGCTTCTGGGCCTTCAGAGACGTTCAGGAGAAGAGATGGGATTCACCGTATAAGGACTGGTTCCATATTTCCTTCGACGGCAATTCAAATTATAACGACGGCTTCTGGTACGAGGGCTGGGAAGGCAACTACGATCTCGTTAAGCTGAATCTCAGGAATGAAGCTGTTATCCGGCATATCTTTGAAGCTATCGATTTCTGGGTAGAGAACTTCCACATCGATGGTCTTCGCCTGGATGTTGCTTACTGTCTCGACAGAGATTTCACTCATCGTCTCAGAGAGAAGGCAAACTCTATCAGCCCTGATTTCCTTCTCCTCGGCGAGCTCCTTCACGGAGATTACAACCAGTTTGTAAATGACGGAATGCTTCACAGTGCAACCAACTATGCTTGCTACAAGGGTCTCTATTCCAGCTTCAACTGCATGAATATGTTCGAGATCATAAATACACTTATCCAGCAGTTCGGGCCTGAAAACTGGAGTTGGTACAGAGGAAAGCATTTCCTTTCATTTGTAGATAATCACGATGTAACAAGAGTTGCGAGCATACTTCAGAATCCTGCTCATCTTCCGCTTATTTACACTCTTGCCTTCGGTATGCCGGGCATTCCTTGTGTATATTACGGAAGTGAATGGGGTGCAAAGGCCCGTAAGGAAGAAGGCGATCCTGCACTCAGAGCTTCCTTCGATGCGCCTGAGTGGAATGAGCTGACTGAGCATATCTCTCGTCTTGCAGACATAAAGAAGAACAGCAAGGCACTTAACTACGGTTCATTCAGATCTGTCGTTCTCACAAATCATCAGTGTATATTCGAGAGACGCTTCGAGGATGAGAGAATACTTGTTGCAATAAATGCATCCGACCAGCCTTACACCGCTCACTTTGATGCAGGCTGCGGCATGGCGGATGAACTCCTTACGGGAACGAAGCATGACTTCGGCGGCGGTTCACTTCTTGCTCCATACAGTTCTGAAATATGGAAGATGGAGAGATAATCAATGAGTAATAAAAAAAGCTCCGCGAAATATGTGATCGCGCTCTTCATCGCAGCCTTCATCTGGGGCACTACCTTCGTGGCTCAGAGTATCGGTGCGAAAAGTGTTTCGGCCTTCACATATCTCGCCTGTAGAAGCTATATCGGAACTGTATTTCTGCTCCCTTTTATCATGATGCGTGACAAGGGAATAAGGAAGGATAAACCAGAGCTTTTCACCCCGGAAAATAATAAAAAAAGAAGAAAACTTCATGCCAAAGCTGGTATGATATGCGGCTTTCTTCTTTTTGCCGCGAGTTTCGCCCAACAGTATGGTATAAAATTTACTACTACCGCCAAGGCAAGCTTTATCACAACACTTTATGTTGTTTTTGTTCCTGTATTTTCAATCTTTATAGGAAAGAAACCGAATGCAAAGATCTGGGTGGCTGTTGTCTTCAGTGTCGTCGGACTCTATCTTCTCAGCATCAGCGGATCACTTCGGTTATCGCTCGGCGACAGCTTTGTCATGCTGTGTTCGGTTATCTTCGCTTTTCAGATCATGTCTGTCAATCATTATTCACCGAAGACCGACAGTCTGAAGCTTTCCTGCTGTATGTTCTTTACGGTAGCCATACTTGCGACGATCAGTATGTTTATCTTCGAAAATCCTGACTGGAACAGTATTTATAAGGCACTTCCTTCAATACTCTATGCAGGAATACTGTCAAACGGTGTTGCATACACCTGCCAGGTTATCGGCCAGAAGGGAGTTAATCCTTCGGTTGCAAGCCTTATCATGTGCCTCGAGAGCGTATTTGGCGCCCTCTCCGGCTGGGTTGTACTCGGCGAAGGACTCACTGCAAGAGAACTCACGGGATGCACACTCATGTTTACTGCTATACTTATTGCGGAGGTCAAACTCCCGGCACGCAGGAAAGACGAAATATCACAATAATTATGTGAAGAATACGTCTCGGTGATTGTTTCAGCAATCAGCTCACCAATAATTGCGATTATATCAATCGAAAATGCGACTGCCCTGACGGCAGCCGCATTTTTCTTTTTTATAAAGCCGGAGCTATATTATTGGCCTTTTGTGCTTCTTTTTTCATCTTCCTCATGACCTTTTCAACATTTGAAAGCCCGGTGATATTCAGAAGCTGTTTATCATCTCCCAGCCTTATGGCTTCTTTCATAACATCTTTACCTATTTCTGTAACAATAGACTCTCTGGTCACATTTTTATAAGCACGTGTTTTGATGAAACTCTTTGCGATTTCCATAAGGGCATCTTTGATATCATTTTGGTTATATCCGACGATATCCTTCCATCCATCCGTTTCATCCATCTGTTTTACAAAAAGATCTGAAACCGCATGGAAAGCCAGTATTTCATCCCTTTTCTTTATTCTCTCCGGATTCTTATACTTGGCATCAAGCTTACTTACCGGATTTGTATTTACCTTTGATACAAAATCCGCTGCATCCGCCCCATTGATCCAATCCCTTAGATCAAGGCCTTTTGAATAAGGTCTTTGAATATTATTTTTATCAGCCTTCAGTACTCTCTCCGCATTCGTCCATGTGGCATAATCTTCCTGACTATACACCATTTTTCCTGATTCATTTGTAATAACCTTAATCTTGTTATACGGTTCAGGCATACTCTTCACTGTATCGTATACATCAAGACTTCCTATCCTACCTTCAGGAGTTTCAATATCCATATAAGGCTGGATAAACCTTATATTTCTAAGAGCATTCTGAGCATTTTCCCATACATTTTTTACCAGATCATATCTGGTCATAGTAAAACTGGTTTTTCCCGGTTTATTTGTCGAAAGCCAGATGGTAGCTGCAGTATTCAGATTCTGTACCACCTTCTTTAGCTTATCAAATGAAACCTTTGGCGCATTACCATCAGAATCCGGCTGACCGAGCTTGTTCCATTCCTTCATGCAATCCATAACCTTTCTTAAAGAAGGTGACGGTTCAGGAGGTGCTGGATTATCATCAAGTTCCTGACCACCCGGTAATGTCGGATCATAAAGGGCCAGATCCTGTATTCCCAATTCTCTCATCGTCATCATCTGATAGGTAAATGCTATGAGATTCTTTTTAAGATCATTAACACATATCTCCCTGCCCTTTGTTTTTTCGCCAAGAATCAGTTCATGAACTCTGCCGCCTTTTCCTTTACTGATGGCCAGAGCCTCCTGCTTATATTGATAAATATCAGTCCTTAGTTCCATAAGGAACTCTTTTCTTTCTACCCGGTCAGCCTTGCTCGGCATTCCTCTTTTTTCGATATATTTATCTACAGATTCCTGCAGAGTCTCAAGCTTTTTATTAAACTCTTCTACACTCATATCAGCATTAAAGCCTTTTAAACCTTTAACCACTGCCATCATAAGCTCTGAAGGCTTGGAATCACTCTTGCCCTTGCCATAAGTCGATTTGATATTACTGATACATACCGCTGCTTTTTTAACAAATGCGTTTATCATCATTTTGTTCTGCAGTTCTTTATTATCGGCACGTCCTACGTTACGACCATTATTCTCAATTGCTCCCGGTTCTCTTACCTCGGCAAGAGGTGCGTAAAGCGATCTCAACTGCTGTTTTTCAGCCGGTTTCAATTTTTCATACATTTTCAAAGTAGCAGCTACCGAATCAAACCTTACTGTCTCGTTAGTGAAAACCTTACCTTTTTTATATTCCTTCACATTCATTTTCTTATAGAAATCCGTCGGGCTGAGATTAAGTACTCCGGAACCCTTCAGATATTCCTTTATACGACGTCTTTCATTCTCATACTTTCCCGGATCCGCCATCAACTGCAGCATAGGATCACGGTCTCTGTATTTATCTCTGATATAATCACGTGTATTATCCATATAATACATCATAGTTCCGCCATTAGGCAGATTTCCCTTCAGAATAAGTGAAATCCTTCCGAGTTCGGTTGCGGCTTTAAAACGTCTTTCAAATATTATAAAGTCTTCATACTCCAACGCAAATCTGTTTACTTCATCATTGTCAAATCCACCCTTCTCGTACTCTTTTTTTCTGCTCTCCATCTGTTTTTTCTTTACCTCAATGGAATAGAGTATCTTATTAACCTCATTTTCAGGGGCGGTGATATCAACATTGTCTATCTTTGCAAGCGCCTTGGCTTCTTCTCCCACTTCCGCATACAGATGATCACCATACTCTTTTATCTTGTCCATCTCATTCGTAATAAATAACGACAGTGTATTTCGGAAATCTTCATATACGCTGACCTTCATTTCAAATTTTAATTCATCTGTTGGTTGTAAAAGTGCCTGACTCTTTTTATTATCAAGATCCTGCAGCATTTTCTCAAAACCGGTGTCAACTGCATAATTATTCTCCAGCAACTCTTTTACCTTTGCATCAAAGGCCTCCATAGCCTTCCCGGTTATTTCTCTTGCTTTCTTATCGCGTTCAGCTATATCGCTAATAAACTCCGGCTTACTGTCTATATCCATGTTAATAGCTTCTCTGTTTTCAAGAAAGCGCATAGCCATAAGACAATCAGTATAATACTCCTCTTTCTGAGCATCCGACCAGTTCAGTTCAATCCTACCTTGTCCGGCCTTATTAATAAGCCGATCCAGACTATCATATTTACTCATGTTATGCCCAACCGTTCCCATGGATCTGATAAATGATATATCCTTTCCGGTAAGACCTTTATCAACCGAAATCTTAAAGAGCTCGGGATCCCTGTCAAGCATAGCAGTCATACGCTGTCCCATCTCACTATATACAGTCAGATTCGCTAATGACTCATATTGACCATAAAGCGCTATTCTGTTAAAGTTCTTGATACCCTCCGTGATAAGTGCTGCCAATGGTTCCTTATTACCATTTTCATAGCTTTCAAGCGCTTCCTTCGCATAATCTCTGGAATCAGAAATATGGTCAATATAGAAAGATAACGGATAATCAATTGTGGACGCAGTGCTATATGTCAGCCTGTTACAGTTAAGCGTATATCTGGTTTCCTTGTCATGATATTTCTGATCATCCTTCTCAATGATCTTTTTATCCAGATTTTCGTATACCTTTCTTGTAGTTGACGCAGCAAAACTGAGTGCACTAAAGTCCTTGTTGGACAGTCTTGCCCCCTCATCGTCTGACCCTATAGCTTTAAAGCCATTACTGAAGCTTTTGATGTTATAGAAAGTTGAAACCTTTTTACCACCTTTAACTTCATACTTGATCCTGTGCTTATCTTTGAAGGAATCCAGAAATACAGGCTGAATACCCATAATAGCTTCAATTTCCGTAATCTGTTTTCTGACGTCATCAACAGCCGGATCTCTATCCTTAAAGGAATCATCCTGCTGTTTTTTACTGTCGATTCCGTTATTTAGTATACTTGCCTTGAAATTTCTTAAAATATTATCTTTTTCAGCCTTCCTGGCAGCCATATTTTCACCACCGACAAGAGAGTTTCTTATGTCAGTAAGCTTGTCATAAGTATTTAACATCGCCCTTATACGCGGCTGTTCATTTTTCTGCTTTTTTGAATCAAACTTCTGTAACGGAGCATCCTGAAGATCCTCAAACTTAGCCATCAGATATTCATAAGACGTATCAATAGCCGAATTGAGCATTTCCACAAGCCGCTTCATCTCATTATGACCAAATGTACCGTCATTTTTAAGCGCACTTTTTCTTCCCTGCTCAGCAAGATCATGTATTTCCTGAAGCTGGGTACTCAGATTATTGTACTGCTGATACTGTGAAATAAAGCCAGATATCTTATGCTCTTCTATTTCATCTGCAAGCAATTCTGTTGCGGCACTTATTTCAGAGAGACTGTAATGCGGATAATATTCCTCATCCGTTTCTTCTGCAGCCTCGCCTCCTCCGGCCTGATTATTCCTGGCATTGTTTGCATCGTTATTATTAGCCGCATTGTTATTAGCTGCATTCCCGATATTATTTCCATCAATGTTATTATCATTTAAAATATTATTATTGAGATCCGGACGCTCTATCTCTATAGAATTATCTACACCCCAGAACTCCTTATCAAGAATATCCAGAGATGCCTCATCCTCTTCAGATCTCTTTTCAGCCATCTTCCTCAGATATTCGGCATTCAACTGCTTCGGCATATAGACCTTTTCCATCTTAACTATGCCGCCATCCGAATAAACACTTTCTTCATTGTTTTTAAGGAAATTATCCTCATCTCCTCCCGGACGATAAAGCCTGACGCCCTTTTTATTGATGCCTGTACGATTAGCTTCATCTGAGAAAATCTGAATATCATAAGGCGGAAGCTGAAGAGACCCATCATCATTCATTTTTGTATATTTGCTTGGGATACCGTGTATCGTCCTGCCATCCTTCGAAAGCTTGATGTCCGAAACCCAGGAAATCTCAAGTCCTTTTCTTATGCTTATATCTTTATTCACTACCTGAGCTGCAACAAGCTGCTTTAAGCTCGCCGTATGAGTCTGGTTAGGTGTTGTTCCCGGCCTCTTCTGGCTATCCTTATATTTAACGGTATCACCATCAATACCTATGATAATGATATAATGTCCCTGTTTATTAAATGCGACCGGTGAATGATCAACCGTTATCGCATGCTTGATGCTCTTCTTAACTACTTCGACAGTATTCTCCAGGTATCTCTCAGCAGATATTCCTTTCTTCTCTTCCGGACGGAGATACTGCTGAATGGTAAGCTCATGCACCATTGAATTCGGCGCATAAGCAAGTACGGGATCACTCATATTCATGAAGTTTTTACCCGAATCATAATTATACTGCTGATGGATAAGTCTCTTGTCCTCATCTATCTCAGCTTGTGTAAGCTTTGCCCTGTAATCACGCACATTGGCCTGTGTAATCTCTTTATTTCCGCGGCTGTTAATAAGCAGCTGGGCAGCGCATGACCAGCAGCCCTGACTGCTTGTCTGAAATTCAGGAAGAGCAATATCAAGCTCACATGCATCAGGCTCCTTTGCATCGCTCGGACGAAATACCTTCGGCTTTTCTCCGATCTCATCTCCCGCTTCCATAAAGAACTCTGCATATGACTGCATCTTATCCGCAAGCTTTACCGCTTCGATCTGCTTCTTCAGCTTCATCTCCTGAGTGAATGTGAGAACACCGGCATGAGTTGTGAGATACTCATTTACAATAGTTTCATCGCCTGTATTTACTGCATATATTGCATCCGCAGGCATAGAAGTATACTCATAAATACTTGGATGCTTCTCCATTCTGGCAATGCAGTCGCGACGGATCTTCTCGGAATCGCTCTTCATATATTTCTCTACAAGAGCATCCTCTGTAGTATTTGTCGTTCTCATGATCTTCCGATATTCTTCAAACGAAACATCCTTTTTAGGCATATTATGAGCCAGCTCGTAGGAATTCTTGTAAACTGCCGCAGGAAGGCTGAGATCATCATTAATGTCAAGCGTATCAATGATAACCTTATCTTTTGTAAACAACTCATTTATTTCTGTAAAATATCTGTCAGCTTTATTAATGACATTCTCAGAAATACCATTAGCCTGAGCCCATACATGCATCCGCTCCTTCTGATGCTGTACTATCTCCACGCAGCTGCGATACATGTTCTTCAGGTCCTCAATATCAGCCGCACTCATCTTGCGAATGATATCATATTCATTCATCCTGTAAAGCTCATCGAGTTTATCCTTTAATTCCGTAAAATGAGCTCTATAAAGTGCAAAGGTATTATGAAAGTCCTTCATATTTCTTTCAAGATACCTTGACAGCTTGTCTATACGATCAAACTTTGATCTAAGTTCCAAATCCTTAAATGCCGGCATATTATTCCCTCCAATGTAATGTTTTTCTATTTATGATTGATTTACACAGTTATCATTTTATCATCATTGTAATAGTAACACAAACAATATAACAAAAGCGCAACAAAAGGCACCTTTCGGTGCCTTTTGTTGCGCTTTTGTATTTAGTATTTATTCTTCATCCATCGGAATCTTCTCCGGGAACTCAATCTTCTTTCTGTCGCTGAGAGTCTTGATGATGAAGATGCATACTGCCATGATGGCAATACCTATCACAAGACTTATCCAGGCTGTTCTGATGAATCCGGCAACAAGGAAGGTTAGTGCTGATGCTACTGCTGCAACAATCGCATACGGAAGCTGAGTGGAAACGTGATTTACATGGTTGCATTCGGCGCCTGCCGAGGCCATGATGGTCGTATCTGAAATCGGTGAACAGTGATCGCCGCAAACTGCACCTGCCATACAAGCAGAGATAGCAATGATCATAAGGTTTCTGTCTTCACCGTTAAATGCATCAACAACTATAGGAATAAGTATACCGAAGGTTCCCCATGAAGTTCCTGTTGCAAACGAAAGGAAGCATGCGATCAGGAAGATGATTGCAGGAAGGAAGTTCATAAGATCCGAAGCATTATCGCTAGAGATAAGTCCCGCAACGAATTCCTTGGCACCGAGGCTGTCTGTCATAGCCTTAAGACTCCATGCAAAGGTAAGTATAAGGATTGCAGGCACCATAGCCTTGAAGCCCTCAGGTACGCAGTCCATGCACTCTCTAAATGAAAGCACGTTTCTTATAAGATAAAGTATAACAGTGATTATAAGTGCGAAGAACGAACCATAAACAAGTCCTACTGAAGCATCACTGTTGGCAAATGCATCAACAAAGCTCTCGCCATCGAAGAAGCCGCCTGTGTAGATCATACCGATAACGCAGCAAACGATAAGTGATATGATTGGGATCACAAGGTCAATAACCCTTCCTCTTGTATTTATCTTGTCATCTGTATAAGCCTCAAACGGTCTGTCCGCTGTGGTGTAGATATCACCGTTAAGAGCATTTCTCTCATGCTTGGCCATCGGACCGAAATCAGCCTTAAATATTGTAAGTGAAACCATCATGACGATGGTAAGTATTGCATAATAGTTATATGGAATAGAGCTGATGAAAAGCTTGAGACCGTTCTCATCCTTAACAAAGCCTGATACTGCTGCTGCCCATGATGAAATAGGTGCGATAATACATACAGGAGCTGCCGTTGCATCGATAAGATATGCAAGCTTAGCCCTTGAAACCTGATGCTTATCTGTTACAGGTCTCATAACGCTGCCGACCGTAAGGCAGTTGAAATAGTCGTCAATGAAGATGAGCACACCCAGAACGATGGTTGCGAGCTGTGCGCCTACTCTGGTCTTGATATGCTTTGATGCCCATTCGCCGAAGGCAGCTGAACCGCCCGCCTTGTTCATAAGCTGAACCATGGCACCGAGTATTACGAGAAATACAAGTATTCCCACATTGTAGGAATCTGATAAAACTGCAATTACTCCGTCCTTAAACGTATGATTTACTGTTCCCTCGAAATTGAAGCCTGAATAAAGGAGCGCACCGCAGATAACACCTATGAACAGCGAGCTGTAAACCTCCTTTGTGAAAAGCGCCAGTGTGATTGCAATAAGCGGTGGAAGCAGCGACCAGGCTGTCTCCGTAACACTATCTGCGTCCGTATTAAATGCAGCGATCGTCATTACTACGATAACCACAAAGAGTGCGATCAGAAACTTCAGGTTTCCTTTGTTCTTCTTTTTCATTTTTACACTTCCCTCTTAAAAATTTCTTATATCTTATTCATATATATCCATACCTCCGAAATAGCGGTTATATGATAACCATATCAGTCCCGCAAAACCTCATCCGGAGAAAATAAATATATATGTATAATTCTGTCAGATCACTCTTTGCTCCAGAGATAACAGTAAGCCTGCGTACGTGCGGCAAAACGCTCTGTTTTAAGGAGCTCCCTTACTTCTGCCCTAGTATACCACCCTGCTTCGATTTCTTCTACAGAAGAATCACTTCCGGTGATCTCACCTGTACATCTTCCGACGACACATACATTCTTCTCATTTGAAAAACCTACCGCACTGTAGCTTTCGCCGATGTAATCATCGATTTCTATCAGCTTAAGGCCTGTCTCCTCGCGAAGTTCACGTTCAGCAGCCATTTTATAATCCTCGCCGGGATCGATAAGTCCCGCCGGGAAATTATAAACCCACTCCCCCGGAGCAAGTCTGAATTCTTTATTAATAAGGATCCTCTCGCCATCCTCACTGTGCATTATAAGGACAACCGCATCAGCCGGTCTGTTATGAAGCGCGTCAAAATTCGCAACATTCTTATCACGACTGATCATCTCATAGACCTTTTCATTACCGTCATTTGTCTTATAAGTAATATCATATCTGGTAATGAACCTGCCCTGTTCCTTCTTGTCTATTTTTTCAAATTTCATTTTAAATCTCCTCTTGTGCGTAGTATTATGTCAACTAAATGATGCTGCTCTGTATTCAGATCATTATCTCATCCAAACCAGTTAGTATTTAATCTCACTGAGCTTTCGGAAGTTCTCGTT
>DOVL01000211.1 GCA_003520105.1 Lachnospiraceae bacterium
CAGCTTCTATAGATTATCACTCGATTAAGTATTTGTCAACATCTTTTTTCAAATTTTTTTTATTTATTTTGAAGCCCTTAATTTTGCTTGATTTTCCATGGTTTTTAGATGAAAATCCGGAGCTGAATTAGCCCCGGATTCAAAATAATCTCAAAAATTTTTTTCGATCAAGAATCAATCATGATCAAAAATCACTTCAATCTCTTCGCGAGAATATTGGTATTGTTCAGAAGCTGGAGAAGCGGATTGGCATTTACCATATCATTATAGCTTCCGCTCATTACCATCGATGCAACGATAAGGATCAGCCACGCGGCAGCAACACCCATAACGAGTCCTGCAGCTCCTCCGCCAACCTTATCAGCCATATTTATAATGGTCATACTTCTTACAGCCGCTGATGCGAACCAGATAATAACAAAGAGAAGTATTCTGAAGATAACGTACAGCGCTATGATAACAACAACCTTAACTGCTATCCTCGAGAGATATCTTGCGATGTACTGGAAGAAGTTGTCGGCACCCACCTCAGCGTAGGTTTCCTTGTTATTATTATTTACAATAGCCTTGTTAATAAACTTCGGCAGATTGATCTTGTCCAGGATATCCATCTGGCTTGCCTTATTAAAGGTCTCGCTCATAATGTGCTCTGCGATCAGCTTATGCTTCTGAACATCAGTTTCAGCCTTGTCAAGATAAGGAATCGCCGAAAGATCGATCCCGAGAGAATCGACAAGCTTATCTGCATTATCTTCTATACGCGTCTCAATGATCTTATAAGTCTTCTTATACAGCTTATCATCCAGATTTGTGTGATCGATGATATAATCGCTGACCATCGGCGCAAAAATATACACAAGGATGATAGATACAACAATAGAAACCAGACTCAGTGCAGTTCTTACAAGCCCTCTGTAGGCACCCAGAATACCAAATCCAAGAATGACAAATATAATTATAATAGTGAGTAAATTCATAGACCTCTTACTCCTTTATTTTTTCTTTTTCTCGTCCTTAGCCGTAAGCTTGATTGTTTCGGTACGATTGTCAAAGGTTACGATATACTGGCGGGTTCCTGAGGTTGCGATCATACTCTTGATATTTGAATCAAATGTATAACGGAATCTCGTCCTGCCACTCTTGGTTACGATCAGACACTCCTGTCCGCCTGTTATTATTATCTCATCATTAGATGCATTGATATTATCGTATTCAAAATTAAAATCATATTTGAACTCCAGATCACCGCTCAGGTTATAGACCTTCATAAGATAGCCCTCGCCCTCTGCAGCCTTCTGAATCGTTCCGATATAATTCTTACTATAGAAAATACTCTTGACCTCGCCATCAAGATCCACTATCGCCTTGATGACAGGCTTCTCTCTCATCTTATATATGTAAATATGCTGATCAGAGAAAGCCGCGACAGTATTGTTGGTGACAAACTCTACCTTTGGAATAAGCTCATCCTTAAACTTGAATCCGCCTACCATACGGTCCGCATTAAGGTTCTGACCTACATCACCGAAGTTATATGCTGTCAGACTTATATTTGTTGTAAGACCGTCGATCAGGAAATAGCTGGTGAACAGCTTCTCTCCGTTATCGGATACAGTTATATCAACAGGGTATCCGCTTTTATCGATAGAGGTCTGGATCTCGTAAATGATAGCTCCGGTATTGCTGTACATATTTATATAGTTAGTTTTGTCGCCCTCAAGTACAACAACATAAGCACCATGTTTAGAGATATCCACGTCACAGATTGTGTAAGGCATGGTATTTTCGCTTACCTGACCATCCGTGTTAAATACAACAACCCTGTTTCCGCCCTTATCAGCCACAACGGCATAATTACCGTTGGATGCGGCAATAGGAGCTTTGATATCCGTTCCTGCCGTCCATACAATATCACCGTTTGAGTTAATGTAAGAAACACCCTCCGGAGTGTATTTCAGAAGGTTTGTTCCAAATTCAATATAAGAAGCGTTAGTCTCATACGTCGTCTCAGATGACTTAACAACAGTATAGCCCTTGTACTGACGTATACTGTTATAATAAGTAATTCCGGCTGCAACAAGAACAGCGATCACAACAACAGATATGATCACAACCTTCTTGATCAGACTTCTCCTGCGCCTTGCAAGATTAGCGCGTCCGGCCTCTTCACTTCCTCTGACATGGACGACTCTTCCCCTGTCCGAAGCCTTTCCCTTATTTCTTCTGTGGAAAAGCCCTTTCTTCTTATCTTTATGCTTCAGATTCTCTGTTCCATGTTCTTCCTGATTTCTCGGGTCATCCGCCCTGCGCCTCTCGGAATTCCTCAGATTCTCCGTTCCACGTCTCTCAGGATTTCTCAGGTTCTCCGTACCGCGACGCTCAGTGCCCCTCAGGTTCTCTGTTCCGCGACGCTCAGTGCCTCTCAGGTTCTCTGTTCCGCGACGCTCCGGGTTCCTCAGATTCTCCGTTCCTCGACGCTCCGGTGTCCTCAGATTCTCCGTTCCGCGCCGCTCCGGATTCCTCATATTTTCGGTACTGCGGTTTTCAGTTTTTTTACTACGTTTCTTTTTCATAGTAAGATATTCCTACTTATTATTTTTTAAGTTCTTTTTTCTTTCTCTTGCGCTCTTATTGATGGCATCACGATATTTTCTGCCTTCTCTGATCACCTCAAGATATCTGATCTTGGTTCTTACGTATATATTAAAATATATAACAATAAAGAATACGACCCATATCACCGCGATCGCTATTGTGACCAGCACCTTCCTGTCATAATGGAAAGACGAAAATCCGGTATGCCACAAAATAAACAGCATGATACCCGGTATAGCCACAGCAAAAAATACTATATACAGAAGCTTTCTCAGATGTTCCCTGATACCTTTCGGCATGAACATCGTATAATAAAGACCGCTGCTGCAAAGAGCCGGAACATTGTTTTCCTTAAACAGCCTTCTCAGCTCCTTCTCGGATTCAGTTTTTATATTATCTTTATTATTAGGCTTCTCCATGATACCAATTACAGAGCTTTATTTACGGCACTGATAAGAGCATAAACTGATGCATCTATTATATCATCTTTTATGCCTGCACCCCAAATGATTTTTTCAGCGCCATCAACCTTTATTCCTACATAAGCACAAGCCTTACTGTTTGAACCGACAGAAAGCGCATGCTCCTCATAATCTACAATATCAAATGTAACATCAAAATGCTTCATGATAGCATTTCTTACAGCGTCAAGTCTTCCGTTGCCCTGGCCATGGTAAACCTTTGTAGCACCGCCATCGCCCTTATTTGCAGCAAAGATAGTGAGTTCGCACTTGATACCATCAATCTGCTGGAAATGACACTCGATAAATCTGATAGGATTCTCAATATTTACATACTGAGACATAAATACATCATAAACCTCTTCCGGCTTAAGTTCCTTATGAGACCTGTCAGATACGCCCTTAACGGCATAGCCTACATCTTCCTTCATCTTCTTTGGAAGATCATAGCCGTATTTGGTCTCAAGAATGAAGCCGATACCGCCCTTGCCGGACTGGCTGTTAATACGGATAACATCGCCATCGTAAGTTCTTCCGATATCTTTCGGATTAAGCGGAAGGTAAGGAACTGTCCACATCTGCTCAGGATCATTCTCTCTGAACTTCATACCCTTTGCGATAGCATCCTGATGCGAGCCAGAAAATGCAGCAAATACGAGCTTACCGCAGTATGGCTCTCTAGGATATACCTCCATACCTGTAAGTCTCTCGTAGGTTTCCTGAATACGAGGCATATCTGTGAAGTCAAGGCAAGGATCAACTCCATGCGTAAACATATTCATTGCAAGAGTGATAACATCAACATTTCCTGTTCTCTCGCCGTTACCGAAAAGTGTTCCTTCGATACGGTCTGCACCTGCAAGAAGTCCAAGCTCGGCATCCGCAACACCACAACCTCTGTCATTATGAGGGTGAAGTGAAAGAACTACATTTTCTCTGTTAACCATATTTGTGCTCATGTATTCGATCTGGCTTGCATATACATGAGGAAGTGACATCTCAACTGTTGCAGGAAGATTGATGATAACCTTTCTGTCAGGTGTAGGCTGCCAAACATTAATTACAGCATTACATACCTCAAGTGCATATTCCGGCTCGGTTCCGGTAAAGCTCTCCGGAGAATACTCAAATCTGTAAGGAGCTCCGTCTTCATCGGCAAGCTTCTTAAGAAGCTCGGCACCGTCAACGGCGATCTTAAGGATCTCCTCCTTAGACATCTTAAATACCTGTGTACGCTGAGCAACCGAGGTTGAGTTGTAGAGATGAACGATAACGTTCTTTGGATTTGCACCTCTTACAGCATCAAAAGTCTTCTTGATGATATGCTCTCTTGCCTGGGTAAGAACCTGAATCGTTACATCATCAGGAATAAGATCATCCTCGATGAGTCTGCGGCAAAATTCGTACTCTGTGTCGCTTGCTGCAGGGAAACCGATCTCGATCTCCTTGAAGCCGACTCTGATGAGTTCCTTATAGAACTCAAGCTTCTCTTCGAGATTCATAGGTGTGACAAGCGCCTGATTTCCGTCACGGAGATCAACGCTGCACCAGATCGGTGCCTTGTCAATGTATTCCTTATTTACCCAGTTAGTTGACTGAACAGGTGGCATGTAATAGCCCCTTCTGTAATGATTGTAATTCTTCATCTTTTTTCCTCCTGCTTCTTTCTGACATCCATTATTCATCGAGGAGACGCGGTACATAAAGAAAGCGCCTCCAGAAAATCTAGAGACGCTGTTAAACGCGGTACCACTCTACTTCGTATATACGAAAATATATACGCACTCAAAACGGATACGGATGTAACTCTTATATCCTCCTTCTTTAACGGTAAGGCTCCGGCTCAGACTACCTGCAGTCATCACTTTGTATCAGATATTTCTGACATCGATATATGTTCTGCCCTTCATCCGGCTGCTCCGAGGCGAGTTCAGAAAACTCCGTCCACTGCCTCGCACCAACCGGCAGCTCTCTGAAGAACCTTGCGTTCCTACTATTCCTCTTCATAGCATTTAACTTTATGTAGCCAATCTAACACAAGTATGCCTGATTGTCAAATTATTCTTTATAAATGCTTAAACTGAGGTTTGGCTTCAGCCTTCTTATTGTTCTTCGGCTCATCGTCACTTTTTTCTTCTCATATTTTGGATTGTAGCAGACAGAGCATGTCTTGTTTTTTTCCTAGCTATTATGCTAAACTACCCTTATCTAAAACCACTAAGGGAGGAACAAGCTATGCCACCAATTACAAACGACTGGGCCGACAAACTGAAAGAAGAATATAAAAAAGATTACTATAAGAAACTGTTCGAATTCATTGGTGCTGAATATAGCACTCATACTATATATCCTCCGGGAGATGATATATTCAACGCATTTCATCTCACACCACTCAAGGATGTCAAGGTCGTTATAATCGGTCAGGACCCTTATCATGAACCGGGTCAGGCTCACGGTTTGTCCTTCTCGGTCAAGCCGGGCGTGGATACCCCTCCTTCACTTGTAAATATTTATAAGGAACTTCAGTCAGATCTCGGCTGCTACATACCGAACAACGGCTACCTCGTTAAATGGGCTGAGCAGGGTGTACTTCTCCTGAACGCTGTTCTTACGGTCCGCGCACACGCCGCTGCATCGCATCAGAATAAAGGCTGGGAGAACTTCACTGACGCAGTAATTAAGATTGTGAACGAAGTGGATCGTCCGATAGTCTTCCTCCTCTGGGGAAGCTTCGCGCGTGGTAAAAAAGCCATGCTCACAAACCCGAACCACCTTGTGCTTGAAGCGCCGCACCCGAGTCCGCTCTCTGCGTACAGAGGCTTCTTCGGATGCAAACACTTCAGTAAAGCAAATGAGTTTTTATCAGCTCACGGAGTACAGCCTATCGACTGGCAGATAGAGAATCTCTAATCTCTTCTCCCCTTTTTCATCCGCCTCAGGACTATCATCCCGGAGGCAGAAGCAATAAGTATAATGATCAGAAGTAATACCGGCATATTATCCCCTGTTTTCGGATTTATGTCGGTTTTTATTTGTTTACCTTCCTTTTCAATAGTTGTCTCTTCCTTTTTTTCATTTGTTTCCGCAAGCATAGGCAGTTTTTCAACCGCCTGATCTCCATCGGTTAGTATTTCCAGATTAAGCTTACCCATAATCTCCAGATAACACAGATACTTACAATAACAGTCCGGCTTTTCGATCTGCTTTTCGATCAGTCGCTCAGTGATCTTCTCTTTTTCCTTCTCCGTCAATCGTTCTGTTATTTTTTCAATTTCCTTTGTTCTCGGATAGAAAACAGTCTGCCCCTCATCATCAATATCCTCATGTTTCGCAATGACTCCTTCCTCCGAACCGTTTACAACCAGCAGTTCCTCAAATACAACCAGTGCAACGCCCTTTATATCACTGTCCTTAAGTACCCTTTCAACAGTTCCTTCCACGCTTTCTGTTGTCTCATCATCTTCCGTTTTCTCATACAGATCAGTCTTAAACAAAAAATGAACTTCTATATTTCCTGCCGGTTCATCAGGGCTGAAAATCTCCGAATATGCGATAACCTCTTCTCCGTTAATGTCCCTGTAAGGCTCGCCTGTCTGCCTGTCCATGAGTCGTCCTTTTATCCTGTATTCAAAGTCCGTGACAAGATTCTCATAAGAAACCAGATCTGTCAGCGTTACAGTCTCTCTCCATTCACCGGTCTTGATACCGCTGTAATCATCTCTTGCATGTGTTCGAATTGACGGAAAATGAATTATCTGTTCCGTATCTTCTCTGTCGTCATGTATTCCCGTCAAAAAGTCACCGTTATACAATTCTTCCGAAATATAAACCGTCTCTCCCGCAAGGAAACTGCTGTCAAATTCAAATATAACTTCTGCCTCTCCATCCTTATCCTCAGGAATAAACTCCCTCTCCGCTATTATTTCATTTCCTTCCAGATCAAGCACGGGCATTCCGTTTCCATATTTGAGTTTTCCCTCAATCCTGTAGTTGTTTCCCGGAATCAGATTTGAATATTCAACAAAATCCGTTATCACACAGTCTTCTCCCGATGCCGCAGCATTTATGCGTTCATCACTCGTTTCACCATAGCCTGCCATATTTCCGGACGCATGAGTCCTAAGCTTCGGGAAGCTGATCATCTGGTCGGTATCCTCGATATCCTCATGAATTATCAGAAGATGGCCATTCATATCATAAAGTCTTTCGAAAACAACAACCGTTCTTCCTTCAAGAGATTCTGCCGGAAAACTGAAGCTGAGTTCCTCACTCCCGTTCATCTCTGTTGTCGTAAATACTTTTTCGCAAACGATCTCATTACCATCGTCATCGCACACGGGTACAACAGATGCATCTTCGCTCACTCCGATTTCACTTCCGCCTGTCTCATCCGCCTGATTGGAAGGCGTATCGGCATACACAAGCCTTCCGACAACCTTGTACTGCCCGACAGGAAGATTTCTGTATTTAAAATCATCTATTATCACCGCATTCTTACCTGCGAGTTCCTCCTTAAGTCCGTTCCCTGATCTTGCTGTAGTTGCTGCATCGGGTATATGTATCGTCTGCCCTTCATCATTTATATCTTCATGGCTTCCGATCACTTTACCGTTCATATCATCTACTACACCTTTAAATATGTATTCATAAAATACAACATCCTTGCCGCCCAGAAGTGACAGATCACAATTAACACTGATCTCAAGACTTCCGCTGCTTCCGGTGGCAACGAAGCTTCTTGACGCCGATGCAAGCTCTTCTCCGGAGTTCTTCTCAATCAGCTTTGTAAATACAGTGTACTGCTGTCCATTTACAGTGCCCTCATAATCAACCTTATCAACCAGAACACTTCCACCCGCTGCCAGAGCCGCTCCGCTCAGAGTAACCGAATCGGAAGCATGAGTAGAAATACTGAGCAGGCGGTCATTTGCACAGGCAATCTCCGTTATCCTGCCATCGTCCGACCCCTTGATCTCAACTCTTACAGGCGTAACATCACCATCGTAATAACCTTCCGGAACTATCTCTCTGATCTCATATGTACCTAACGGAAAAGCCCCCAGATCATTATCTATCTCTTCCGCTTTCTTAGAGCTTGTACCAAATATCCATGTTCCGCATTGAGCCTTCTTACTGTTTGTCTCCTTTGTATGAAGAGCGTATGAAGAAGCGCTGCTCCAGCATCCATTTTCGTCCGTAACAACTTCAATCTGTTCACCGCTCAGCACATTCTTTATCGTGAAATGAACTCCCCGCATTCCTCTTCCGTCCGTGCGGTCAGTCTTTCTGATAGACATGTCGCCTCTCTTTACCTGATTCAGAACAGTCAGACTGCTGTCAGTCGAAATATTATATCCGGCAGCCGATATTCCATCAGGCGTATATCTGATCAGAAGCTTTCGTCCGCTGAGTACTCTCTTCTCTCCGCCATTATCCGTGAAAATATATTCTGCATTATTTACCGAATAATCATCCGGCGTTTTAGTCTCCTCTATAAGTATCGTTCCAAAAGGAATGATCCTCTTTCCGTTTTCAAGGAAAAAGCTGTCGCCCGTAGCGGACCCTGCCGCAAGATCAATCCTACCCTGTGAGTCGGTCTTGTATTTCCAGACCTTATCAGGACTCACTCCACTCAGTTGATCGATACTGTTATAATACGGCTTTCCGTTCTCTCCTTTGTAATAGCTGACAGTAAATTCCGCTCCGGAGATGTCCGCACCGTCAACACGCACACCCTCGCTGTCCTTCTTCAATATGTTGAGCTTCAGCATTATACTGTCAGGCTCTTCCACAGAATTTATGACAGTCAAATCATCCGAATCCTTTGTTATCTCAACCCTGTAGACCGTACTGTCAAGCCTGTAGCCCTTAGACGCAGTCGTTTCCTTCACATAGTAAATACCCCTGCTTACAGAAAGCTCGGAAGTATTTCCGTCGGCATCCGTGATCAGTCTGCCGACAACCTCTCCCTGTTCGGAGCCCTTTCTCACTTCGTAAACCGCTCCCGCAAGACTATAGTTCGGAGAACTGTCAGCTACCGCCTTAAAGGAACCGGCTTTAGCAGTTTTCTTAAGTTTCACTTTCTTTAATTCAGACAGTTCATAAGTTAAAAAACTCTGAACATCCGGAGTAGTACCATTATATGTAAGCTTATAAACATGAAATTCCTTCTGATCGCAGGCGTTTATATTTTCTTCGGAAAGTGCCTCCTCGATCCAGCCGCTTATAAGCTCTTCGTCAAACTTCGGATTTTCCTCCAGCCTGGTATTTGATCCCGCACCGCCGCCATACATCCTGTTCCAGTAGCTGAGCGTCAGATGACCATAATGCGAATCAAAAAGCTGATACGTTACACCATCCTCTGTTATCGTATGTGTAAGAAGATAATAGGTCAGATAATAAACCATTTTCTCTGCGTTGCTGCCAGTTTTTTCTGCATAAACCTCCGTCCTGTTTACAGGAATATAACAATATAGCAATTCTTCGTCACCGAGCGTGTCATCGTCAGTTCCGTTGTAATCATTATCTATACAAACCGCCGGAATACCTTCTTCGGTTTCAAAGCTGTAGTGATGATAAAAAGGCGGAACGGCCTCAGTTCCGGTTCCTTCATTGACTACGTAATGCCCCTCAGTCGGCCTGTCTTTCAATGCAACACTAAACCATTGTGGTTCATCCACTTCATTGCTATCATTTCCTTCATTCGCGTCACCAGCACCGTTCGAATCATTATCGCCGTCAACATCATGATTTTCATGATCACTATCAACAATTGTTTCCTCTGTACCATTCGGAACATAATCAGCCGGAAAGAGCTTTCCGCTGCCCAGCTCGATCCCTCTTCCGCTCATAAAAGCACCGGCAAATATACCCGAAAGTCTTGCCGCTGCTTCAGAAGTTGACTGTGATACAACATTTATATCAACCGTCGATCCATAATTGGATAACGTCCTTCTCTTTCCTTTTTCATCGCATGATCCGGCAATAACAGCACTCTCTATATTTCCGGGGATATAATACCTCGCATCTCTTCCGTTATTTCCTGCAGCACCGACAACGATGATTCCTCTGTCAGCAGCCTCATCAACCGCTTCACGTATCAGCCGGCTTTCCTCTCCGCCGTAAGCGGATACAGAGAGATTGATGATACCGGCACCGCACTCCATGGCATACCTTATGGCCGCGTAAATATCAGCAGTGCTTCCCTTGCCATTCTCATCAAGAGCTTTGATCGATAAAATCTCTGCCTCCGGATATTCCTCCTTGATATATTCATACATCTTCGTGCCATGACCATGATCATCCGAACCGTCTCCGTCATCAATCAGACTTACTCTTCCGACAAGATCATCCGCATTGATACCTGTATCGATCACCGCTATCGTACCGCCCGGAACATCGAAGAACTCTCCCTCCTCGGTCAGATTTTCCAACTTCGCCAGTCCATCATCACAGTCATCATTATCATCTTCTTCATTACCGGCAGTCTCTCGCATCATTTCACCGGATACACCGAATTCTATATTTACATCCACAAAATCCGCTTTACCGGAATAATACTTATATCCCTCAAGCGTGGCTTCCTCAGTTTCAAACCTCACAAGATACACGCCGTCATATCCGGACACAACCTCCCCATGCACGCCAAAAACAGCCGGATCATTTGTCCCGACAAGGAGTTCTCTCCCCGACAGATCAATATTCAAATCCAACGGGGCACTATCATTTTCACTTTTCATATCTGCATAAACGCACGGGGATATAGAAATACATGAACCGAGCATAGCCACTGCCATCAGCAGAGCCACGATCCTCTTTATTTTAAACATACTAATTCTCCTTCCATCTCGAACGAGCAGGAAAGAAAATATCAGAATTTCGGAAGTGGAACGAGCAGCCATCTTCCTGTGTAAAAATCAGTATAAATACATCCGAAAGATATTTCAAGCAAAAATTGAAAAAGCAACAAAACGGCGCAAACGCGTCATTTTGTTGCTTTTTTCAGAATATTTTTTTACAAGCATTATTATTCAAACTGCCGCCGGAAAATATGCATCCCGGATCAAATAATCACTCCAGTTCTTGAAGAATAAGCTTCAGTTCCTTGATCTGATCTCTGTAATCCGCAGCCCTCTCAAACTCAAGCTCGACCGCAGCCTTGTTCATCTTCTTGGTGAGCTTCTCTATCTCTTTACGAAGATCCTTCTTACTCATCTT
>DOVL01000134.1:0-10487 GCA_003520105.1 Lachnospiraceae bacterium
GCCTTCCAGCCAAGTTCCTTCTCAGCCTTGGCAGGATCCGCATAGCACATAGCAATATCACCCTCACGTCTTGGCTTGATCGTGTACGGAACGTCAACATTATTGACCTTCTTAAATGCATTTACTATATCAAGAACACTGTAACCGATACCGGTACCGAGGTTGTAAATATTTACGCCTGTTCCTTCCATTACCTTATCAACTGAATTTACATGTCCTTTTGCAAGATCCACAACATGTATATAATCTCTTACGCCTGTTCCGTCAGGTGTGTCATAATCATCGCCAAATACTCCGAGCTCAGGAAGCTTTCCTGAAGCAACCTGCATGATATAAGGCATAAGGTTGTTCGGAATACCATTTGGAACTTCTCCGAGAAGTCCGCTCTCATGAGCACCGATCGGATTGAAATATCTGAGAAGAATAACGCTCCAGTCATTATCTGCGGTATGGAAATCAGTAAGTATCTGCTCGATCATATGCTTGGTCCAGCCATAAGGATTGGTGCAGATACCCTTCGGACATTCCTCTGTGATAGGAATAAATGCAGGATTTCCGTATACAGTAGCCGAAGAAGAAAAGATTATCCTCTTGCAGCCATATTCATTCATAAGTTTACAGAGATTAAGAGTTCCTCCGATGTTGTTCTCATAATACATGAGCGGCTTTTTAACCGACTCACCAACAGCCTTAAGTCCTGCAAAATGGATCACGCAGTCAAAGGTATTTTCCTCGAAAATAACTCTCATTGACTCGGTATCAAGCATGTCAGCCTTGTAGAATTTTACATCCTTGCCTGTTATCTCCTTGATCTTATCAAGTACCTCAATCTTTGAATTGTAGAGATTATCAAAGATAACCACCTCGTGACCGCTGTTAAGGAGCTCAACCACGGTATGGGAACCGATATAGCCCGTTCCTCCTGAAACAAGAATTTTCATAAAATAATCCTCCTGAAAAATATATTAACTGACTATTTTTATTTCTTTTTTGATTTGACAGAGATATGCTACTATGTTACTATTTGCTATGTGTTAGCCGGCATGTCGGAATGGCAGACGATGCAGACTCAAAATCTGTTGCGGGTAACCGCGTGTGGGTTCAAGTCCCACTGCCGGCACTATTCTTTACGGGTTTATCCCGGTCTTTTTTTATTTCATGCTCTGTCCCGTTCAACCAAATACCGTAATCTGTTACGGCTCGTATTTTTCATATATAGTTCCGATCACTCAATCCTCTTGGCAACAACTACAAATCTTCCGTTCTCTGTGTGTGAATAACAGGTTGAAAGTGTGAGCAGCTTATCGCCATACTCTGCTGTTGTCGGGATTTCATATGTAGTAAGATCTTTGATATTTTCAACGAAATAATCAAACTCTTCTTTATCTGCCGCATTAAAGAAGGTGTAATACTTAAAGCTCGTATCATCCTTATCCTTGATCTTGGTCTTAAATGCAGCTATGACCTCATATTTGTGATCACCGTAGATTGTATTAAACTCGATATATTTATGCTTTTTATAAAAGTCCTCTTCCTCGTAATAGCCAAGATCATAAAACATGGTCTTGCTCTTCATATGATGGCCGTAAATAATTACGTTATCGGAAGGTTTTACAACATTTGAATCGGTATCAACGAAAGGTGTTCCCGAATCGTTCCAATCCTTATTGTAATCCCTGTGAATATAATACTCTTCATCATCAGGTGTAAGCATTACCGGATAGTTGATCTTGGTACCGTCTATCTTGAGCCATCCGATAAAATCATGATTCTTACTGTACAGTTCTTTATACTTGTACTGAACCTTTTTTCCGTCTATATACACAAAAAGTCTCGGTTTTTCAAGCGGCTGATCGTTTTCATCCGTTTTCTCCACGATAACATCTTCCGGAAGATCTTCAGGTATATTATTCTCATCAAAATCAGGCTCTTCAACAAGATCTCTCAGCTTGTCAAAATTCTTCTCACTCTTATACGACTTATAGTAATACAGTCCGAGATATCCGGCAGAGAAAAGAAAGATTGCCGCAAATATAACTATCAGAATATTGTAAACGGTATTTTTGTTCTTCTTTTTAACCTTCTTGGCATCTTCCGTATATTTCCTGGCAAGTTTCTCATTGGCCTCGGAAGCTGATATTCCACTGCTGTCCGAAGTTATTTTTTTAATTTCCTTATCAATATCCTCTTTATCGATTTTTTCTTTATCAAGTTTTTCTTTATCGAGTTTTTCCTTGTCCATTTTTACCTCACCATTAAACAAGGGACCTGTCAGAGGTCCCTGTCTAAAAATACTTTTTGCTTCCCCAGAGATTAGCCTGCTTCATGGCGGTGTATTCGTTATATGCCTGTTCTAGGATCTGTTTCTCGTTCGGAAACTTTAATAAATGATATGCCTCATGATACTTGTAGTAACCTGAGTCCAAAAAATACTCTTCCCTCTGAGGCTTGCTGTAATAACTGTCAGCCTGCATCAGATACCAGTGAACATCCTTGTTCACCACGTCATATGAAGTATTAAATGTATAATTACTTTTGCCTACATATTTAATTATCTGGGCGCTCACGCCAGTTTCTTCTTTTACCTCTCTGAGTGCCGTCTCGCTGTAACTCTCATCCTTCTCGACTGTACCCTTGGGAAGTACCCAGCCTTCATATTTGTTTCTGTAATTTTTGTAAAGTAATAATATCTTACCTCTGAAGATTACCACACCACCACAGCTTGTTGCTTCAATCATTGCAAAACCTCCTGGCTCAGATCTGATGATCCGAAAAGTGTGTACACATATATGTTGAAGTATATCAGTTTACAGCATTAATTTCAATATTTATTTGTCATAATAAGCGTCAAAAACACGTTTTGCAACGTAGCTTCCGGAAAGCTGATTTTCGGTATAATCCTCCACGATAACACTTACAACAATGTCCGGATCCTCTACATTCGAAAAACCTACAAACCATGAATTACAATTGCCGTTATTATCGTATTCGGCCGTACCTGTTTTTCCTGCCACCGAGTAATCGGTATATGCAAAATAATACGATGCCGTACCATATTCACACACTCCGGTAAGCATATCTATAAGTGCTTCCGCTTCCTTGTAATTCATCAGTTCCTTAGTTTCACTGCTCTTAATCTTCTCAACTACAGCACCGTCGACATTTTTGATTGAATCAACAAGATATGGCTTCTTCAGGATACCTCCGTTAGCTATCGCGCACATGATCATTGCGTTATGCAGAGGTGTTATATTTGTATCTCCCTGTCCGATCGCAGTCTGAGGAATCTGATCGGAAGGAGTGTTTTTATCAATAACAAACGATGATTCCGAGTAATCTATATCGACCGGAAGCTTGCTGTTAAACAGCAGATCCTCTGCTGTCTTTCTGTATGAAGACTTATCAAGCTTCATACCTATATTGGCAAAGCTTGTATTGCATGAATATGCAACGGAATCCTTAAGGTCGACAGTCCCATGGACATGTCCGTCCGAACAGCCGATCTCGACGCCGTTATAGATATCAACACCCTCGCACTCATAGCTGTAGTTTTCGTACTTCGGATTCTCTCTGATATATTCAAGTGCCGTAACAATCTTGAAGGTTGAACCCGGAGCATAAAGTCCCTGGGTGGCTCTGTTGAGCATTATGGTACTCTCACTTCCTTCATCGCTGTGAATATAGTCCCATACCTCATCTATATAATTCGGATCAAAGGAAGGCTTCGAAACCATAGCAAGTATTTTTCCTGTAGAAGGTTCGATCACAACAACTGCACCGCTGGCATCCCCGAGGGCATCATATGCTTCCTGCTGAAGTCTCGAATCAAGAGTCGTACAGATGGTGTCGCCCGGATTCTTATCAGACTTCAGATCGTTCTTGAGTCTTGAAACTATATTAACATTTGTGGTAAGAAGTTCGAAATTATAATCGAGTTCTATTCCTGAACGGCCATAATCATTGTATCCGACCACGTGAGCAAATACATCCTTATACGGATAAACTCTTTCCTCATTACCATCTTCATCCGTCACAGTGGTTGCAAGCACCTGACCGTCCGCCGAAACTATATCACCTCTGATAATATATTCAGAATAATAATCCTGCCTCTTGTTATGAGGATCGGCTATGATCTTCTTGGCATCATGAACCATAAAATATATAAGATGTCCGAAAAGGCCAAGGAAGATCAGAACCATCAGATATGTCATCGTGATGATCGGTTTGTTCTTTATTTTCAGTTTTTCCTTTACTGTTTCCTCATGCTGAAGGAACTGTTCCAGCTGGGGATTCTGGATACTCTCCGATGTCTCGGAGTCGTTCAATCTCTTTTTCGACATTTTCCGCCTCTTCACTAGCTAAAAGATATGTATACTGGATCATTGAAAACATGATCAATGTACTGAATACAGAACTGATACCATGACTGATCAATGGCATCGTAACACCTGTTGAAGGAATAAATCTTGTAACACCACCGATATTCAGCAGCACCTGGTTGATGAAGCAGACCGCTATTCCAAATGACATATATTTGTGGAACGGACTTCTGATCTTCATTGAAATATTACACATTGCGATAAAGCTGCTTAGATATATCAGAATTAGTGCAAGCCCGAACAATGCTCCAAGCTCCTCACATATAGCCGAGAATATAAAATCACTCTCAGCAACAGGTATGTATCCCGGCAGACCTTCGCCAAGTCCGGTTCCGACAAATCCGCCTGTTCCTATAGCAAAAAGGGACTCGCTAAGCTGATAGCCGCCACCATATATATCTGCAAAAGGATCCTTCCACGAATCAACTCTGATCATGATATGGCTGAAGAACGAAGTATTTTTGAAAGCTATATAGCCCAGGAAAATAACCGCCGCCGCTCCGAATATCCCTCCGAACAGAAAGATCGGCCTTGATGTAGCAAGATAAACCATACTGATGTAGCAGATATAGAAGATTATCATTGCTCCGAAGTCTTTTTCCGCTATAAGTATCAGCATAAATATGACTGAAATCACGGCATTGACTATGATATCCGATAAAGTGCTTGCCTTTACCAGACTGCTGGCTACAAAAAGAATAAACAGTATTTTTACAAACTCCATCGGCTGAACCGTAAAGCTGCCGAAATGGATCCAGTTTCTTGAACCGTATGCACTCATACCTATTCCCGGCACAAAAACCGTCAGAAGGAAAAAGATGCCTACTACGCCATATAAAACGTTCCATTTCTTCATCTTTGGAAGCGATTTCATCAATGCCGGAATAAATGATGTCACAAAGAGAGCACATGTACCCATTATAAACTGCTTAAGAGCAAGCTTCATGTCGAGTCTGGTCAGCATAATATAGCCTATGGTCAGAAGGAAAATGACATTATTAGTAATAAGTCGTGACGCCTTCTTGTAAACACTGTGGAATATGACCATATATAGTATACTGACTGCCACTTCTATCAGATAAAGAAGAAGCACCTTCACGTCTTTACTCCAGATTATAAGCTTAACATAGCAGAGAAAATGTATCATAAAGATATAAAAAACCTGTTTGTTCAGGTTTTTATTTCTCTTCTCTTTGTTTTTTGCAATAAAATATGAATAGCACTTAAAGGTATACAGTGCCATACATATAAGGATCAGATATTTAGTTACGACAGAAAAAACTCTAAGCATAAGGATTCCTATCAGAATGTATTTTATAATATTGTTTTATAATATAGCTTTATAAAAATGCCCCTCGGATGCTTTAATCGATTTTCTGATTTCAGCATCACCTGTGGCAAAGTATTCAATAATCTTCCGGATCACTTCCGATGATTCATCATGCAGGCTGATCTTGATCATAACGGCTGATCTATTATTGAAGCTATCCTTAAACATACTGTTCATTGCTTTATCATCAGCAAGATCAAGCATGATCGGTCTCAAATCAATAAGCGTATTATAGCACAAATCACGACTCTTAAAATATCTGTAAGCCCCTCCGCGCTCATCTTTAAGAAAACCTTTAGATTTTCCATCAGGTTCCTGAGCAGTGATCATGAGTTCTTCCTTGCCATAAACAGGCAGTATAACCGAACAATCTTCCGGATAAGAAAGCCCATTCTGCTCAGCAAGTGTCAATTCATGAGGGCACTCAAACAGAATCTTCCTGAAGCGATCTTTAAGAAGCAAATATATAAAGCTTATCGCCTTGTTATTATAAGCATAGATTGAATGTGCAAGAATAATATCCATATTTTGATAATTCCGTCTGTTATCATTCATCAGGATCGTTGCAAGATCGTCGATATTTCTTACATGGATCATATCAAAGCCATCATCAGAAAGTTTGTTATATAAAGTACTGAAATACTCCTCATCCTCTTCCCTGTGAATAAAAGGAAGTTCAGCCACAGTTCGACCGAATTGTGAAAAATGATCTTTTAGTTCACATAACATATTTCCGGTAAACATATCTACCGTGAAACCAAATATGTATTCATTTTCATCATTTAAAGCAGAGCCACGATCCTCAAAGACCTTCTTCAGCCCGGCGGCAGCCTTCTCATTTACGACAGAAAAATATACCGTCTTCTTTTCCCGAGAAATCTTACACCCTGTCGAAGTATTAGTAGTTAAGCTATGATTATCTTCTTTATCCAGATCAGATTCTTGCTTTATAGTATCTATCGTCTTAACCGTCCTTCTGAAACCGCTCAGGATCATCTCGTCAAGACCTGCAGCGGCTTCTCTTCTAAGACTCTTAAGCTCGCCAAAACTTATAAAGCTTTCATTGTCATTTATTATTTCAAGGTTGTTAATCTTATATCCCAGTTCGCCAAAGCCTCTCATTTTGTCTCTGATAACTTCATCGGAAACAGCCCTCTTCTCGGCACGCATACACACACTTCCGGAAACAGTCTTTTCATAAACTCCGGAGGAAAGCTTTAGACTAAGAGGTTCTCCCTGCTTCAGTATAACCGTAACATCCACAGGCATCAGTTTTTCTCTATCGATCAGTTCTGATCTTATACCATCAAGAACTGCTTTATTTATTTTTCTGAAGACACCTGCGCCCTGCTTTATCTTCGAACTTCCCGATGTATTAAATACAGCTGTTTTTCCGGACGAAAGCACAACATTCGAAGTAATCTCAACTCCTTCGTTTCTGCCGAGATCAATAGTAAGAACGTCCCTTATACCGATATCCTTACGCGCTTTTATAGTAACCTTTCCACGTCCGGCTGTTACTACCTCACCTACATTCATTCCTTTATGGCCAGGTGCGGAACTGTCAATCATATAAGGTAATTCTGCCTTATCAAAATATCCATTACAGAAGCCGCCTCTGGAGAAGGTTTCCGAGAGCTTTTCAATATATCTGTCAGCTTTCTTCATGCTGAAGCAGCCGGCAAGTGCATCATCAGCCATCTGCCTGTAAGCATCAACTACTGATGCAGTATAATAATCACCCTTCATACGGCCTTCTATCTTAAGCGAATCGACACCTGCTTCGATAAGCTGCGGAACGTACGGAAGTGCGCACATATCCTTCATGGACATAAGATATGCATCATTATAACGTCTGCGGCACGGCTGAGCACAACGTCCTCTGTTACCACTTCTGTCGCCCGCCATACTGCTGAAGAGACATCTTCCGCTATAGCAGTAACACATGGCACCATGGACAAAAACTTCAACCTCTGTATCAACCTTTTCCTTAATACTCTTTATCTCGGCCAATGTCAGTTCTCTCGCCGGAATAACCCTCTCAGCTCCGAGTCTCTTCAAAAACTCCGCACCTTCGGATGAGCAGATATTCATCTGGGTGCTGGCATGAATCGGAAGATCCGGATATACATCTCTAACAACGGAAAATACGCCCAGATCCTGTACAATTACCGCATCCAGCCCGACCTCATAAAAAGGCCTTAAATATTCCGGAAGAGCCTGAATTTCGGCATTTTTAAAAAGGGTGTTAACAGTCAGATAAACTTTAACACCCTTCAAATGAGCCTTTTCAATTGCTCTGCAGAGATCCTCATCGCTGAAATTCTCTGCGTAGGCTCTTGCCCCAAATCTGTTTCCGGCCAGATATACAGCATCTGCGCCTGCATTAATAGCAGCTTCAAAAGAAGACTTACTGCCACATGGAGCAAGAATCTCTATATTTCTATTCATTCTTTTCTATCCCTTTCAGCCTCAAGCTGTACGATCTTTCTCTGAAGAGCTGTTATCTGCTCCTTATATTCCTCAACAAGCTTAAGTGAAGCCTCATGCTTGATCTGAGCCTCGATAACCTCATGTCTCAGATCATAGAGCTGCTTTTCCTTATCAGAATCATCTCTTACAGCCTCATCAGCTATCTTCTTAGCTTTAAAATAATCATCGGCAATGTTAAGTGCAAGAAGAACCCCCTGATATTCCGTATTCATCCTTCTGTACTGATCCGAAGTCTTGCATTCAGATATCTTGCCATTGATATAACTTGCCACATTCTGCAGATAATCCTCTCCCTCATATCCGCTGAGTGTATATACCTTACCATTTATAACAACCGGAATATCAATCTTCTGTCCCATATTTACCTCTCCTCCACTGATCAATCTGTATTTCCAAGAAGATGCGTCAGGTTGAAATGCTTATAACAGAGTTCCGTTACAACTCTTCCTCTTCCCGTTCTGTTAATAAATCCGTTTTTAATTAAATACGGTTCATAAACATCTTCTATCGTTCCGGCGTCCTCACCGATTGCAGCTGCAAGTGTATCAAGTCCGACCGGACCGCCGTTAAATTTATTAATGATCGTATATATAATATTTCTGTCGGTATCATCAAGTCCGGCAGAATCGACATCAAGCCTGTCCAAGGCTTCCTTTGCCATATTATAATCTATAAGGTTCTTTCTTTCAACCTCGGCAAAATCTCTTACTCTTCTGAGCAGTCTGTTGGCGATTCTCGGCGTACCTCTCGATCTTTTTGCAAGTTCCAGAGCACCCTCTTCATCAATATCTATACCAAGCACTCCTGCAGATCTTTTAATGATCAGCATAAGCTCACTCACATTATAGAACTCCAGACGGCTAATAACACCGAATCTGTCTCTTAAAGGAGCCGTAAGCATACCTGCCCTGGTTGTGGCACCGATAAGAGTAAACTTAGGCAGATCAAGTCTTATAGATCTCGCCCCCTGACCTTTGCCGATAACAATATCTATTGCAAAATCCTCCATTGCCGGATAAAGCACTTCCTCAACCTGTCTGTTGAGTCGATGTATCTCATCAATAAAGAGAACATCATTTTCTGACAGATTATTAAGTATTGCGGCAAGTTCACCGGGCTTCTCGATTGCGGGTCCGGAAGTTATCTTGATACTTACGCCCATCTCTTCCGCAATTATATTTGCGAGAGTTGTCTTACCAAGTCCCGGAGGTCCGTACAGAAGAATATGATCAAGATTCTCTTTTCTTTTCCTGGCAGCCTCTATAAAGACCTTCAGATTCTTCTTAACCTTTTCCTGGCCGATATATTCATTTAAACTGTTAGGTCTGAGGCCCTTCTCGATCTTCTCTTCTTCGGGCATGACCTCTGTTGTAATGATTCTTCTTTTTTCCATATCTTAAATCTTTTTAAGTGCAGCTTTTATAAGCTCTTCCACAGTCATCGAATCTTTGCCTTCAACCTTTTTGATTGCTCTGAGCGCATCCATATTTGAATAACCAAGAGCAGTAAGAGCCATAGCGGCTTCTGTGGTAACGCTTTCGTCCTGTTTTGTCCCTTCGGAATAATCATCTCCGGCTCCCATATCGCCGAGATCTATCTTATCCTTCAGATCGATCAGAACTCTCTGTGCAGTTTTGCTTCCTATACCGTTAGCCCTGCTGATAGCCTTTGCGTCCTGGGACAATATAGCCATATAGAGTTCATCAACAGTAAGCTCGGAAAGTATCGCAATCGCTCCCTTAGGTCCTATACCACTGACTCCGATAAGATACCCGAAGGTTTCTCTTTCCCTCTTATCCATGAATCCGTAAAGCATCATGATATCTTCTCTTACATAGAGATATGACAGAAGCTTCACTTCAGTACCGGGATCAGGAAGTCTCTTTAAGGTATTGGTCGAACATACAAGTTCGTATCCAACGCCTGCAGTTGTTTCAACAACAACGCTTTCACTATTTATTTCTGAAATAATACCTTTAACAAATGATATCATTGTTTATCACCAAGAAAAAGGTGCTGCACAAGCTGCAGCACCCTTAATGTTGAAATATTTTTTACAGGAACTCGAAATCTGCATCTTCCTCTTCTTCGCCGTCGCCAATCATAACCTTTGAAGGTTTTCTGTTGTCTTCGATCTCTCCGACAAATACTTCATCATCATCGCCGAAAACATCTGCAGCTTTCTCTTCTGCTTCTTTAAAGAACTTGGAAGTTGCCGAAGCCTTTTCTTCCTTAACAGGTTCAGCTTTTGGTTCTGCCTTAGTTTCTGCTTTCTTCTCACCCTT
>DOVL01000134.1:10560-16000 GCA_003520105.1 Lachnospiraceae bacterium
TCACCCTTAGCACTACCAACGATCCTATCGCTCTCAGCCTTTGCTCTCGCAATAATATCAGCTGCTGACTTCTGTGCTTCCTCTATGATCTTCTTGGCCTTCTCAGAATCTGCGGCATTGTCTCCGCCTGAACCCTTGCCATTTTTATTCTCAAGATCGAATATCTTAAGTCGTGAATCCTCAATCGCTTTTTTGAGTCTCTCATTCTCTTCTGATAACCTGTTGTTCTCAGAAACAGCATCATCATAAGCTTTGTATACGCTGTCCTTGAATGAATCAACCTCCATCTTGTTATATCCGAAGAGGCCCTTCTTGAAAGAAGTTGTTTTAATATCGATTGGTTGAATCATAACTGTTATTCCCTCCATACAAAATAATTCATATAAAAATTATATCATGTATTTCCACATATTCAATACCCAAATTAACCAAAATTTACATAATTTATTTATGATTTGGCTATTTATGCGGGTTTTCAATTATTCTGCTTGGACTCTTGTATCTTTTTTAACTGATAATCTCGACTGATCTCCAGAATCTTCTTGATAAATACAGTATATTCTTCCCTGAGATCAGGACTTATATCAGCTGTAAGCTTCTGAATTACTTCTTTTTCTCTGTCAGGCTTATAAATAGAATCACCTGTCTTGGCTTTGATCATAGCTATTTCTTTCGAAACTGCCATACGTTTCTTGAAGAGTTCTTTCAGTTCATGGTCGATCTTGTCGATTTCGTGTCTGGCTTCAATAAGATTCATCTTGGTTTCACTCCTTTATGTAATGCAACGAAAATGGCACTTGTACCCCTCTTCGGTTGTAGCAAGAATACGCCCTCAGAGGGGTACAAGTGCCATTTTCTGTTTATCGTTAAAACATAAAATATAGAACTAATATAGCATTTTATAATTAGTATCAGTGGTCAGAAAGTCGATGTTGTTTATGAGGATCAGGCGGGCGATGCCCTTGTCCTCGATAAGCTTGCTTACACTTTCGTGATAATATCTAAGGTCGACAACATAGATATCGGTGTAGTTTGCAGCAAGGAAAGGTATAAGTGCGTGCGCATAGGAATCCTTGACGATAAGGATAGGCTTATCGTTATCCGAGTTAGGATTAACTCTTGCATCACTTGTTATGTGAATGATCGAATGATTACCATCGAGGAAAACGGTGTATTTATCCTTGATATCAAGGTTCTCGGTATGGAACATTGTGTCTTCTTCCCAGCCCTCATCCAGATATTCAACATGATAATTATTATATACATCCTCAACATATTCAATCTGATCTCCTTCTTCCCATAGAAGCGGAGCCTTGGAATACAGTGTACCATAGAAAGGATCACTGTCAATTCCGCCATTTTTATACTGAAGATAATTTGGCACATCAACACCGAGATCCTCGGCAAGATATGTATATGCTATTCCGGCACCGTGCTGTGTCCAGTGATGATCGGTCCTGAAGAAGATGTAGTCATCCTTTTCTTTTTCAAACACATCGGTCACATCCGTAAGAACAATATCATCCGACAGATTGGAATGAATATAATCAAGAGCCTTGCCCTGATCATCTATCGGTGCACCGTAAGGAAGTTCATCCCGGTAAATATACGAAGCGTTAGCTGTGATCAGCATGTTGATCGGAATCTCCGGATGTGCCTCTTTAAACTCATTGATATATCTTATATTGTCTCCGAGCACCTTCTCGTCGTATTTATAGTCCTGAACGATCCTGTCACCGACAAAATATACACCATTGATAAGCCTCTGTCCCATCAGATAAGACACCGAGGTATCAAGCTTGACATATTCATCCTTGAAGATTATCTGATCCGACATGTAATCCTCAAATTCACTCATAAACTTTCCGTTAACGACTGTTTTGAGGGTCAGTTCCGGAAAGGTTTTGAGGGTACGGTTCTCCATATCGGAAAACTCCCTGTCCTTAAGTAGGATGCTGCCGATCGATATAATGGCAATATAAGCTATGAATGTGATTATTATAATCTTATTTCTCATTAGATCACCATATTAACAACTATTTTATGATTTGAGATAGATATGCAAATCATTTTCCCAAAATCAAAACACTAGAATCGAAAATACAAAAATGGATTAAACGAATCACTTGCCAGTCCTGCTGTAGCAAGTGTCATAACGACAAGTATGAAGATTACAGTAAGCACTGTGTATAACTTGTCATATTTCCAGTATACGATCTTGTCGCGGGTGGCCTTGACGAGCCTTGTCGAACCGATCGCAGCAATGATAAAGATTGCCAGGTATGACAGAAGGTAAAATGTCGTTTCCTTGTTCCAGCCTGAAAGTCCGGCGAAACCGAACATTCTTGACAGTGTCCTTCCAAGCTGAGGGAGGCTGTCATTTGCGAAGATAACCCATCCGAGGTTGATGAGAAACAGACTGTAAATATGCTGCACAGCCTTAGGAAGCTTCTCAAGCACCTTCAGAAGAAAACTCTTTTCTATCATCAGGATAACGAAATAATAAAGTCCCCAGATGATGAAATTCCATTCAGCCCCGTGCCAGAAACCGGTCAGAAGCCATACAACAAATATATTGAAGAACATTCTGCCCTTCTTACATCTGTTTCCACCGAGCGGTATATATACATAGTCCTTGAACCAGGTAGAAAGTGATATATGCCACCTTCTCCAGAATTCCGTGATACTCTTTGAAGTGTACGGATGTCTGAAGTTTTCCAGAAATTCAAAGCCAAACATTCTTCCGAGGCCGATTGCCATATCGGAATAACCCGAGAAGTCAAAATATATCTGGAAAGAAAATGCAAATGATGCAAGCCAGTACATCGCTGCCGTTGCTTCATCCTTAGGAACAGCCATAAGAGTCTCGTAAATCTCACCGACTGTATTTGCGATCAGCACCTTCTTACCAAGTCCTGCTACGAATCTAAGCACTCCGGATGCGAAAAGATCTGTACTTTCCTTCCTCTCCTTAAGCTGTTTTTCTATAGTCTGATATCTTACGATAGGGCCGGCGATCAACTGCGGGAAAAGTGTGATATAAGCAGCAAGATCGATTATATTTTTCTGTGGTTCAACCTCTCCTCTGTAGACATCTATCGTATACGAAAGAATCTGGAAGGTATAGAACGATATTCCGAGCGGAAGCGCTATATCCAGAAGCTTTGCAGTCGATCCCGTCAGCTTATTGAAATTCGAGATAAAGAAATTCGTATATTTGAAAAATATAAGTATTCCCAGATCGATCACAACCGAAAGTATGACCATAAGTTTAGCCATCCCCATCTTCTCATTCTTTCTGAATGAGCCTGCCAGAAGTCCGGTTATATATCCGACTATGATTGAAGCAACCATAACAATTATGTATTTCGGTTCGCCCCATCCATAGAAAACAAGGCTCACAAGAAGCAGTATAAAGTTTTTAAATTTCCTCGGTACGGCAAAATACAGCAGCAAAACCGCAGGAAGAAATGCATATAAAAATGTTATACTCGAAAAAAGCATACTGAACCCAATTCCTATTTTCTAAAATAAATATCAGCCGTCTATATACCACCTGACGATCACTCATCTGATAGGGCATATTATTTAACAGCCTCTTTGATAAACCTTGATACTCTCACCGGTTTATCGGATATCTTAGCCGGTGCATATACATACAGCTTATCCTGCGTTCTCGTCATAGCTACATAGAACATCCTTCGTTCTTCTTCCAGAAGTGACGCCGATCTGCTCCTTCTGTGAGGTATCTCACCCTCTACGCAGTCTATGATGTGAACCTCTTTAAACTCGAGTCCCTTGGCACTGTGCATAGTCATAAGCTGTACCGCAGGCTTCGTTTTATCCGAAACCTCATTCCTCTTTTTTTCCTGAAGAAGGAGCTTTCTTTCATTCTCGGCATAACCGAGAAGTTCCTGGAAGGTATCAAAACTCTTTGTTATACTCTGGAACTCGTCTATTATATCAAAAATCTCGTCCTTATCAAGATTTCTTTCTTCTGAATATTTTTTAATAAAATCATCATAACCGACCATCTTCCTGATATAATTCACAGCTGCATACGGAGTCAGACGTGAAATAGATTCAAGCTGATTTCGAAGCAGCATCAGATTACTCTGGAGATAGTCACGATCTTTTGTATTTTTGATAAGCTCGTGAATATTCACTCTCTCGCCAGACAGGAGATTTCTCGGAATATATCTAAGCGGCTTATTCATAAACGATAAAAATTTTGCCCTCGAATTGTCACCCGCAGCAAAAGCCATATAGTCCATAATAACACTGACCATATGATCACTGAAAATATCCGGCACGCTGTCTCTGGCAACAAATGGAATATTATATTCCCTCAGCTTATAGATCAATCTTCTCGGACTTCTGTTTGTTCTGTAAAGAACAGCTATATCATCAGCAGAAACACCCGCGTCCATAGCTTCTCTTATACGTTTAACAACCAGAAGGTTTTCCGTATTTGTATCGTACACCTCCTGAATTAGAACCGTTCCCGGAACCGCGGATGCGTTTTTCAAATTCTTATCATATCTCTTTTTATTATTCTTTATAAGCTTTCCCGAAAGAAGTGTTACCTCCTTCGGACATCTGTAATTTGTTCTTAACGTGATCAGCCCTGTGTTTTCGTAATATTTTCTGAAAGAAAGCATTATATCAGGTCTGGCACCTCTGAAGCCATAAATAGACTGATCATCGTCTCCGACCACAAACAGGTTATTCAGCGGAGCCGCCAGCAGTTTAACGATCTCAAACTGAAGCAGATTGGTATCCTGAAACTCATCTATCATAATATAAGGATACATATATCTGATCCTTTCAAGGATATCCTCTCTTTCTTTAAGAAGTCTGTACGTGAGACTCATCATGTCGTCAAAATCGATAAGTCCTCTTCTTTCCTTCTCCTTCCTGAACCTGGTATAAATCTCGCGAAACAGGCTGTCAGGAAGATCATGACTGTAATAGTTTTCAATATCGATCATATCGCAGTCGACAAGCTCGATCTGATGGATAATACTGGTTATAACATCTTCACCGGCTTCAAAATCACTTCTCAGTGAATTGATTATCTCTCTGATCATTTTTCTTTTGTTTTCTTCAGATAAAATACTGCTGTTATCATATCCGTAAGCAGTTTTAAGTATCCAGAAGAAAAAAGAATGAAATGTACCGAAGCGCACGTCACATTTTTTATCTCCGCGAAGCATAACAAAGCGTTCTTTCATCGATTCCGCGGCAGCTCTCGTAAAGGTGATAACAAGAATCTTGGAAGGACTGACCTTATACTCGTCAATCAGCGTTCCTATCCTCTCTACTATCACCGTAGTCTTGCCGGAACCCGGAGTTCCCAGAACCAGAACCGGACCTTTATTCCATTTTATCGCAGTAATTTGATCCTCGTTAAAATCTCTCGCCATATTTGTCTAAAAAA
>DOVL01000155.1 GCA_003520105.1 Lachnospiraceae bacterium
ATACCGTTCTCTTCATTATATTTCTGCTGAATAGCCCTTCTTCGATTCGTCTCATCGATGGCATGCTTCATGGAATCCGTCATCACATCGGCATACATGATAACGTGACCGTCCACATTTCTTGCAGCACGGCCGATGGTCTGAATAAGCGAGGTTTCGGAACGAAGGAAGCCCTCCTTATCTGCATCAAGTATCGCAACAAGGGTGATCTCCGGAATATCCAGACCCTCACGAAGGAGATTGATTCCTACAAGCACGTCAAATACACCCATTCTGAGATCTCTCACTATCTCCATACGTTCCATGGTATCGATATCCGAATGCAAATATTTCACCTTTATGTCCAGCTCACGGAGATAATTCGTAAGCTCCTCTGCCATCCTCTTGGTGAGCGTTGTCACAAGCACCTTGTTGCCCTTTTCGGTCTCTATCTTGATCTCATTATATAGGTCGTCAATCTGACCCTCTACCGGCCGCACGGAAATCTCAGGATCAAGAAGTCCGGTAGGCCTGATAACCTGCTCTGCCCTGCCGTCCTCGTGCAGCGTCTCGTATTCGCCCGGTGTTGCCGAAACGAAGAGTGCCTTATCTATCCTCTCTTCAAATTCTTCAAAGTTAAGCGGTCTGTTATCCATTGCGGAAGGAAGTCTGAAACCAAAATCTATCAGCACCTGCTTACGAGATTTATTTCCGCCAAACATTCCTCTTACCTGAGGGAGGGAAATATGCGACTCATCGACGATCAGAAGATAATCATCCCCAAAGAAGTCCATCAGCGTGCTCGGAGCCTCGCCCTCTTTACCTCCGGCAAGTATCCTCGTATAGTTTTCTATTCCTGAGCAGAAGCCGGTCTCTCGGAGCATCTCTATGTCAAACTCCGTCCTCTCCCTTATCCTCTGTGCCTCAAGCAGTTTGTCATTCGCTTTGAAATATTTTACTCTCTCCTCAAGTTCCTCCTCTATCTCCTTAAGAGCCTTCTCCATCTTACCCGGCTCAATAACATAATGAGAGGCAGGGAAGATACATGAGAAGCTGACATTTCTCTTTACCTCTCCGGTCAGCGGATCAAACTCGGAAAGCCTGTCAATCTCATCGCCGAAGAATTCAATTCTTATAGCTGCCTCATTTGTATTTGACGGTATGATATCAACCACGTCGCCCTTCACCCTGAAGGTACTTCTCTTGAAGTCCATATCATTTCTGGAATACTGCATATCAACTAAACGGCCGATCAGCTCATCCCTGTCAAGAGTCATGCCCGGACGAAGAGAAAGCATCATGGCCTTATAATCCTCAGGATTACCAATGCCGTAGATACATGAAACCGAGGCAACAACGATAACATCCTCTCTCTCGATCAGAGCCGCTGTCGCACTGTGCCTCAGCTTATCGATCTCATCATTTATCGAAGAATCCTTGGCGATATATGTATCCGTTGAAGGAACATAAGCCTCAGGCTGATAGTAATCATAATATGACACAAAATATTCAACTGCATTTTCAGGAAAGAAGCTCTTCATCTCTCCGTAAAGCTGAGCCGCAAGAGTCTTATTATGTGATAATATCAGTGTCTTCTTGCCGAGTGCCTTGATGACATTTGCCATCGTGAAGGTTTTGCCGGAACCCGTAACACCCATCAGTGTCTGTTCCTTTTTACCGCTCCTGAACCCCTCCACAAGTGCTTCTATTGCCTCCGGCTGGTCACCGGTCGGTTGAAATTCCGAAACAAGTTTAAAATCTGCCACTTTTGTTCTCCAATCCACCGCATTAGTCGGGTATACTATTACGGCAGCAGATTACTCTGCTGCCGGATCACTGCTATGCGTCTTGTTCTGTTCTCTTGTAAATATATATTGCCGCAGACATCTTCGGCATAACGACTGAGAGCAGGTTGTTCTGAGTCATGTATTTTCTGTCCTCCAGATCATAACCGCCCTCACGTGTCTGAAGAACTCTTGTCATAACACGATTGTTCAGAACGCCCATATGTCTCACGTGAAGATTGATCGTCTTATCCTCGTAATCACAGTTGAGGATGATCGCTGCCGCCTCATTCTCGGTAAAACGACCGAAGGCGATGCATTTATTTTCGCCATGAAGCTTTATGAGTGATCCCTTCATCAGAGCCTCACTGCTCTTATGTATCTTGATGACATCCTTATGGAACTGTATCAGCTCCTTGTCCTCGTGTCCCCAAGGATAGGTTCTTCTGGAATCCGGATCGGTCCAGCCACATACTCCTGCTTCATCACCATAGTAGATGGTTGGTGCACCCGGCCAGGTCATCTGGAATACAACAGCCTCACGGAAGAGGTCTTTATTTATATTTTCATTTGCGGCTTCCGCACCGAGAGTATGAATACGTCCAACCCTGCGGTTTGTTCTGGTAAGGAATCTCGAATGGTCGTGATTAGAAAGCTCATTCATCGCAACCTCAAGGGAATTCTCGTTGAAATATGACATATAATATCTCATGCTCTGCCAGAAGAAATCAGAATTGCCGACGAAATCACCCCTGAACTCATCACTGTGTTTCTCAACACCGGTAAGGAACCAGGTGATTGGCTCCATGAAGGCGCCGTAATTCATGATGGTATCCCACTGGTCGCCCATAAGCCAAGGCTTAGGGTTGCCATAGTGCTCCGCAAGAATGATAGCATTCGGATTGGCACTTCTTACCGCATTTCTAAAATCGCGCCAGAAGCGGTGGTTATACTCCTCAGAGGAACCAAGATCCGCTGCAACATCGAGTCTCCAGCCATCACAGTTGAAAGGCGGAGAAACCCACTTCTTGCCTATTTCCATTATATAATCATGGAGCTTTTCAGACTCCTCATAATTAAGCTTAGGAAGCGTATCATGTCCCCACCATCCGTCATAGCTGCCGTTGTAAGGCCATGCAAAATGGTCATGGAACTTAAAGAAGCTTCTGTAAGGGCTGTCATGATCGGTGTATGCTCCCTTCTCATAATCCTTCCTGCCCTCGTATATTCTCTCTCTGTCCAGCCACTTATTAAAGGAACCGCAGTGATTGAAGACACCATCCAGGATAACCTTGATACCCCTTTTATGAGCCTCCTCAACAAGCTTAATGAAGAGTTCGTTTGAAGCCTCCAGATTAGCCTTATTTGTTACCCTGTCAATATATCTCGTAGCATCGATATTGTTTCCGCTCTCGCCAAGCAGCTCTCCGTGGTCGGAAACTATCTTACCGAAATGCGGATCGATATAGTCGTAATCCTGAATATCATATTTATGATTTGAAGGAGATACGAAAAGCGGATTGAAATATATAGCATCGATTCCCAGATCCTTCAGGTAATCGAGCTTATTCATAACCCCCTGAAGATCGCCGCCGTAGAAGTTACCGACATCCATCGCATCCGGTATCTTGTTCCAGTCATCAACATGATTGACCGGACGGCCTATATACTTGTATTCATTCGTGAGAACATCATTTGAAGGATCACCATTGCAGAAGCGATCCACATAAATCTGATAAAATACAGCGCCCTTTGCCCACTCCGGAACATAGAAATCCGGAAGCAGCGTAAAGCTGTATTCCTCATCTACATCTCTCACAATACCGAGCTTATTGTAGTATATAGTAACATTTCCGGAACTGATCTCGTAGTAATAATACCCTCTTCCGGAAAGTGGCGGAAGCGTTATCGAATAATAGTCAAACAGCTTGTCGGTCTCAGTCTTCTCCATACGAAGTCTTTGCCCATTATAGACAACATAGACATAATCGATATTATCTATTGCAGTTCTGAAACGGACCGTCACCTCATCCCCGGTCTTCGGCTCTGCCGGACTTCTGAAGCGTTCCGTACCATCACTGAAAAGAGCCCCGTAATTAATAATAGGCTTATAGCTGTAAATATAATTGAATACACTTTGTGAACTCTGTTCTACCATAATTATTACTCCCCACTCCCCATATTATCTAACAAATTAAGGTGGATTTCAAGAAAATATTTCTTTTACCATTTGAACAATCCCCCCGTTACAGTTCACTGGTTAACCAAATCCAGTAAACTGTAACTTATAACAAGCCATGCTTTGTTACAATATCTGCGAAGCAGATGAGGACCCCGTGGTCCGAGCGCAGCGAGGATACGCGTCGCGCAGCGCGCCATGTGCGAAGCACATGCAGGATTCTGCGTAGCAGAAGACTGGTACAAACCAATAAAGAGCCGTCGATGCTTTTACGCATCAACAGCTCTCTTATTCTGCAGCAATGAATATTTCCCGCCTTGAATATTTTATATCACCGCCGGTATAACCTTCTTCTCTATAAATTCAACCCTGTCAAATATCCTTGGCTTGAATGTACCGGTCACTCCAACAGCAATATCCATCTCTTTATTTACGTAGATGATATTCCCGCTGTCACCTATCGCTGCATAGACCTCTCTATCCGTGTATGGTTTATACCACAGATATCCGTACTCCATAAAGCCAAATCTCTCGCCCAGCTTCTGATACGGTGTGATCATCTGCTTTATCCACCCTGCTGAAACTATCTGCTTTCCGTTGTATTTTCCATCGTTGAGGACCATAGCACCGATCTTTCCAATGTCTCTCGCAGAAGCACAAAGTCCCCAGCCGGCAGTAACCACATCCTGCGGATCCGAATACCACTCATTCTTTCTCGGTCCCTTATTCATAAAGAAATCAAACTGGTCCTCTTTACTGCTGTCGCCATGAATAGTATGCTCCGGAATCCCCAAAGGAATGAAAAGCTTTCTGTTCGCAATATCAATACATTTCTCACCGGTCGCTCTCTCAATTATTCCCGCAAGTATCTGGATTCCAAGAGTTGCATATCTGAATTCTCCTGTTATTCCGCTGCGGCCTCCCAGATGATCCAACATAGCTTTGGTCCAGTCCTCTGAAGTGCAGACCTTCTTCCAAGGCTCTGACTTTCCTTTGTAAGGTGCGGTCATGGTAAGCAGATGACGTATGGTAACATCGTATATCGTCTTTTCACCTCTTTTAACCTGATAGTCAGGGAAATAGGTCATAACCTTTTCATCGATGTTCCTGATCGCTCCCATATCAAAAGCAATCCCCGCCAAGATAGCCATGACACCTTTAGTCACTGAGTTGACATTGACAGCATCCTCCTGCTTAAAGCCTCGCCAGCTGTCCTCATATACTGTATCCTCGCCTTTCACAACTACAATCTGGCATATGTTGCTCTCATTCCCCTTACTCTCGGAAATGAATCTGTGAAGTTGTTCTCTGTTCATAAATTTAGCCTCCTCTTAGGAAAGATTTGGACGTCCTAAGAAAAGGCTAAACGAATTAAAAATTATTTTCAAGTAAAATCTTAAAACATTTTTCCTGAATATCTGTTACGCTCAAGTTCTTCGAAATCATACTCACCAAGCTCTTTTCTCATTTTTCTTTCATATGCCATAGTCAGGCACATTGCTCCGCAGGAAACCACGGCAAGCAGCGTCCATATCTGCAAATTAGATGTGTCTCCCGTGGCAGGTGAATTATCTGTATTATCTGTTTCCGCTGAGGCTTCAGCCCCCTGATAGATGGCATACGTCGAAAAATGATTCAATGTCACTTTTGCCATAGTTGTTACAGTTCCGTCCGGAAGAACATAATCAGGTATGGTTTCTACCTTCAGCCGCTCTGTTGCATCAGTAGATTCAGAGATAAATACTGCATGGATATCGTCTTTCCCCCAGTCGTTTCCGAGCTGAATGTACCAATCAATCGATTGAGGAAGCGTAGTGTATTTCTCACCATTAGGTTTTATAACATCAATCAAGAATACCCATAACTTATCGTTATCGGCGTATTCTCTCAGATCATCATCTAGTTTTTCTACATACTTATCCCATTCCTCCTTGTTATTTGTACTGTTAAGAAGCGTCACACTAAAAGTATCTCCATTTTTAAAAACCCCTTTGCTATTGTCGATTGCAGTCCACGTATCACATACTTTCAGGCTGATTATATTACCGGTATCTGGTGTAACCTTTGCTATTGAAGTCTCGCCATAGCCGGATTTCTCCGCATTTTGAGCTTTTTCAGGAGAATCATCCGTAATTTTGAGCTTCCCGCCCTTCACAACCACTTCATAATTAGGATTATCCCCCAGCATAACTTCGATATCATACTCGCCGATATTTTCCCCTTTCGAACGGGAGAGAGTATAAATCAGTTTGTCTTCCCCGACCAAGCCCGTGACTGTAGCGGTCAATTTCGGATCAACTGCACCGCATACCTTGGACTTGTCGTCTACTTTGACGATGACCATTGCCTTAACAACTGTGAGCCTTCCATTTTTTGTCGTCACATTATAGTTCTCTGACTTTCCTTTCATAAATTGGTAGCTGTATACTTCATTAGCGACGCTTGATTCACTCGGAAACTTGATCGACCCTTTTACTATAGCTTCGATCTTGTCGTCGTTGACAAGTCCTTCAACTATGTAATCCGCATCGCTGTGCTCTTTACCATCATAAGTGAATTTTGCGCTTTTTGCCGTGATTATGACATCCTTCGGATTGATGGTGAAAGTTTTTTCAACTGTGCCTGTGTAATTACCCATACCGGTAATTGTGACTTTAGCCCCCGCTATGACTTTTCCATCATTGCCACAGGTGACATCCATATTGTTTGAGTAGGATACCTTATAGTCCGTCTTCGGTGTCAGTACAGTCTCTCCATCGATAACGGTTACCTTTGGTGTTTGCTCTTCGCCATTGTAGGTCACAGGCGAAATCTCAACAACCATATCCTCCGTGAGATCTTTCATCTGATCAGGATCAGCTTCATCAGAATCAAGCTCGCCCCTTTGAAGCACCTTGCCATCTTCTGTAAAATAGTAACCGTTGTCATCCTTATCATATTTCAGCCCAAACCCTGCTGCAGTCGCATATTTCTCAACAATGGAAATATACTCTTCAGGTTTTTCTGTATCAATCTCAATATAGGAAATATTAGTGATCGCACAGCCGTATCCGATTTCAATACCAACATCATTCATTATGTAGAGATACATATCGCTGATATTCAGAGTTGATCCTCCGGCAAGGATAATATTACCTCCGTACCATCCCAATAAACCGTCACTTTCTATTCCTTCACATGTAACCGATGCTCCGGCAAGAGCAAACTGTCCTTCACCGGATATAGTCGAAGTTATCACAGCTGAGCAGTTTTCAAAGCTAAGATCACCATAGACAGAGATTGAACCAGCCTTAATTGCTCCTCCATCCTCGGAAGAGACTATGCTCACCGCAGCATTCTTCGCACCGGCTTCGTCGTATTCGCCAAC
>DOVL01000051.1 GCA_003520105.1 Lachnospiraceae bacterium
GATTATGTAAACTATATTATGTATACCATACTCATTCAATATAAGGGACGGAATTTCTTCCGTCCCTTTAACTATCTTATATCGATCTTACCAGGTCTTGCCGTCGTAGCCTGAACCGCCGCCGCCTCCGCCGTTCTGTTCCTCCTGATACTGCTGCATCTGATCTTCGCCGTCCTGGTGCTCCTGTTGATTCTGAGTCATCTGATCCTCAAGCTCATCACGAAGCTCATCCTCACGATCTGAATTACTGTCATTATTCTGATCATCCTGGTTATTATCGTTATTCTGCTGCTGATCATCCTGATCATCATTGTTCTGCTGATCTTCCTGATTCTGCTGAAGCTGCTCGATCATATCGTCGATATCCTTCTTCAGCTGCTCAGCTTCCTTGTTGTGACCGTTCGGATCATCCGGATTGGCACAACCTTCCTCAGTCAGTACATTACGTGCGGCTTTAAGCTGTCTGATAACTCTCTCGACATCCTTCTCTGTTTCCATATTACTCCAGTCGATCTTCTGTAACATCGCCAGAGCAAGATTGACTCTGATATCACATTCTCTCTCGCCGCTGTGTGGCGGATTTTCAGTCAAAGCCTTCTTGTAATACGAAATAGCCTTATCATATTCGCCCTGCTTGTAGTAAGCATTTCCGAGATTGTAATATGGCACATAGCCCTCCGGGATGTTGAACTCTGTCAATCCCTTCTCGGAACCGGTCTTATACTCACCGTCATTATACTTATTGATAAATATTTCGTTGATTATGTATTTTGCCCCAAGGAAAAATGCAGCAAAAAGTATGAGGAGGCATACGATATCTATTATCAGCATAAACCTTCTCGGATGCTCAATATTCATTTTCTGAGACAATTTCTTAAACATACAGATTACCCTTTTATTATTCTTTCATTATCTCCAGTGCCGTTCTCCATAACTCATGTCACAATCCTTAAACCATTCTAATGAATGAACGACAATATTATTCTACGTTTTATATACGTCCCCTGCGAACGATCAGTACCATCTCTATCAGAAGAAGTGCCGCAAGGAAAGGCACATAGTAGAAATATGTATCCTCATAGCTTACATTATCGCTATTCGCCAGCTGCATTACGCTTCCACTCTTGATCGCATCAACGAGATATTCGATCTTGCTCTGATCATCCATATGGATGTAATCGATATGCATCTCCTGCGCCATCTTGCAGAGGGTTTCCTCATCTATCTTGGAATATGCATCCCTGCCGGTATCCGGGTCACGTATATAGCTGTAAGAATTGTTATCATACATCTTGCCGCCGCGATCAGTACCGTAACCAAGAACCGCACCGCCATCAATATATTCAGACAGGTCGGCAAATGACTTAACAGCTTCATCAGAAGTAACTTCACCGTCACTGATGAAAAATACAACCGTCAGCCTGCCTTCCTTCTTATTCGAAGACTTAAGCATATCTAACATATCATCGTATGCAGCATTCAGAGATGTTCCCTTTGCATAATATTTATCAGGAGTCTTGATGGTCGAGAAAGCATCCGAAACATTCTTGGCATCCTGAGTAAATGGTGCAAGTATCTGTGATCTGTTATCAAACTTGATCAGTGAGAAGTTACTGCCCGCAAGACTGTCCATGATGTACTGGCAGTCGTTCTGAACTGCAGTCATACGCTTCTTGCTTCCGTCATAGTCCTCTGCCCACATGCTTATCGTCGTATCAACCACGAAGAGAACATCGATATTTTTAAGTTCAACATCGACATTATATTTCTTGGTCATGATACGAAGGTTGATCATGAAGACAAGTGCGATTATCAGAGCGACCCTGAGAATACGCAGGATCTTGCCAGGAATGCTGCACTTCTTTCTGATCACAAGCACTGCGAAAAGAACAAGACATGCTCCAAGTATAGGTATTAATATCGCGATAGGAATTATCGGATCCGTCATATCAATATCAAAGCTCCTGTAATAATGATCAAAATGATTGAAATACAAAGTATCCAGATCGGTACGGCCGGCTTATCGACAACCTTATTGATTGTGATTTCATTAACCTCCATAACCTTCTGTGACTGAATATCATTAACTATATCCTTAACCGTGAAAGAATCACTCTGCTTGTAGAAGGCTCCGCCGGTCTTCTCTACTGCATTCTGCAGATCATTGGCAAGCTTGTCATAATCCTTGGTATAGTCATTAAGCTTCTTGAACACATCTTCATTAGGGAAGATGCCAAATATAGTTACATCATGGTCACTGCACATATCACTTGCTTCATCCAGCTCAACGAGCGGCTTTCCGAAAGCCTCCTGTGCATTATCGGTTGACATTATGATGATTCTGGTTCTGTTCTCATCATCCAGATGTGGGAAGCTGAAGAGGCAGGAAGCAAGTCCTTCACCTATCAGCGAACTACCCTTCTGGTAGTTATTTACAAGTGTTCCGGCATCATAGAAGCCCAGCTGCTCGGTAAGCTCATAATACCTCTCATCCAGATCGTAATAAGTTGCATACCAGTAATTTTCAACGTATTCTCTCTGAAGTTCAAAATACGCCTTAAGATCATCCAGCTTCTTCAGAATGAAATCATAATCATCGGTCATTGGAACGTAGAGAACCGTTGACGTGTTGTAGATGGTTATACCGAACCTGTCACCGTCGAGGCTCTTAACAACGTCTCTCAGGTTATCAACAAGCTCAGAATTCAAGTAACAGATGGAGTATGAAACGTCGAGGCAGAGGTAGATATCTCTCTTCTTCGTTCCGTTTGAAACGGTCTCCGTCTTAACCGGGCGAGCAGTCAGATAAAGTGATGCTATGATCGCCACGATTATACAGAACTCCATAACTGTTCTGAGGAACAGCTGAATCGATCTGTATCTCTTATATTCAGGAAGTTTCCTTGCATGTTCTGTATTTGCGACTCTGATTCCGCCTTTAAACTTTCCTTTTTTCTTAATAAGGTGGAACACGATCCACAGAGCTATGACTACAGGAATTCCAATCTTTACTATTATCGGATATTTTAATGCCATAACTGAAGAACCTTTCTGGTCTTATTTATTGACTGATATATATCTGAATATGTTTCTCTTGCAAATTCCGGCTCATAATATTCCGTAACCAGCTGAGTAAGAACCGGCATACCAACCTTCTTGATCTCCGAAAGGCTGTATTTATCCACAGGAATCTTGGTCGCTTCAAATACGAAATCACGTATGCATCCGCTGATCCTCTGATAACCTTCACGTACATTTATGCGTCCGTTCTGGACATCACTCTCTATCACGTAAAGCTTATTAAAATACTTATTCTTGATCTCTATCAGAGTCTTCGGCTTCGGCTTTACAACCTTCAGCTTCTTAGGCTTCTTAAGACGCCCTTTGAACAGGATGCGGAAGAAAATCTGCGCAAGAATAACAAGGACCAGAAGCGCTATCGCTATGATCAGCCATATACTCATGTATGAAATTGGTTCCTGTAACTCAACCGATGTTTTCATGCTTATGCCTTTCAAAAAGCTCAATAACTTTCTCTATGATCTCAGATTCCTTCGCTATCGAAACGGTGGAAACGCCGTATCTCTTGAACAGCTCGTTTGTCTTAAGGAATCTCTTCTCTCTGTCTCTCTTCTCTGCCTGAAGAAGTTTCTCTCTGTGTGCGGTATAATCGTCCTCATAACGGTTCTTCTCGATGTCATAAACATCATAACCATACATGAAGGCATCCTCTATATTTATGACAAGAAGGTCGTTATTAACACTGATCTTCTTCATAACCTTATCATTCAAAGTCTCCATACCCACCAGATCCGTGATAAGTATGATGACCATCTTACGTCTCATATTTTCCGAGATGTAATCAAGCATTCCGACAGGGCCTGCCTTGCCACTCTTATCCATGTTCTGTCTGCACTGTGTCATAAGAGTCTCAAAATGAGCCGCACCGTTTCTGAAATAACTGAAGAAGGTACCGTTATCGGTGTCCTGCATCAGAGCAAAATCATCTCCGTGCTTATCCACCAGATAGGCTATCGTTCCGAAGATGTCCGTCGCAAGACCTGCTTTATCCTCAAATCCCGAAGTATCAGCGCACATCTTGGCTCCGGTATCCACAACGAAGAGAACGTTATGCTTCTTCTCTGCGATAAATCTTCTTACCAGCGTCTTGCCTGTCTTCGAAGACGACTTCCAGTCAATATCCTTGATATTATCGCCGTAGTTATATTCCCTCAGATCATCGAAATCAAGACTTCGACCTCTGAACACAGAGGTGAAATCACCATCGAGGATATTTGAGGTTTTCCTGCTTGTATAAAGAGTAACTTCCGCTCTTATTTTGGCCAGGTTATCGTAATCCATATTTTCTCCTATGGTTTCATCTATGTATACGAATCAAACAGACTTATTTATGGTGTCTTTACGGAATTAACTATCTGATCGATGATCGTCTCAACCGTAACGTTATCAGCAACTGCAGAATAATTAAGCTCAATTCTGTGACGAAGTACCTGATAACGAAGGAGCTTAACATCATCCGGAGTAACGTAATTTCTTCCGTAGATAAGTGCAACAGCCTTTGCGATCTTCATAAATGCGATCGATGCTCTCGGGCTGGCTCCCATTCTTACGTATCTGCTGTATTCCTTCGGAAGGAGCTTGTCGGTCTGTCTGGTTGCACCAACGATCAGTGAGATATATTTCTTGATGATCGGATCAACATATACTCTCTCAGCGATATCCTGGATCCTGTCAACGTCCTGGAT
>DOVL01000014.1 GCA_003520105.1 Lachnospiraceae bacterium
TTCTTCGATGTTGAGATCAAAGATGGTGAGAAGTATTTCCCTTATGGTTACATGAACATCAAGTCTGTAAAGATCAACGGTGAAGAAGTTGCTCTTACAGGTAAGACTTATACATCATCTGATGATGGAGTTACAACACGTACAAACCTTTACAATGAATGGGTTAATACGGAAGATAAGACTTTCGGCGGAAGAACAGCAGATGGTTCTTCAGATGTTACACCTACACCGGTAGATGTTTCAGCATATGCTGATAAGGACATCACATCAATCGAAGTTACATATGAGCTTATCGCAGAAGCAGTTCCTTTCGGTTCATACATTGAGACAGTTGAGGAAGAAGTTGATACTACAGGTCCTTGGACAGCATTCCTTATGTTTGCAGATGGTCTTGACAATTCATGGCAGAATTACAACATGGGCGTTGGTAACGAAGTACAGGTTACCGGTGATGGCGTTTATGAAGTATCTCTTACAGCTGAGCAGGTCGGAGCTACAACAAAGGCTGACCCTCAGGATGGCGCTCTTGTATTCCTCGTTGATGTAGTAGGAATGGGCAAGGCTATGAAGTCTGTAGGAACACTTAGAGAAGATGCAAACGAAGCACTTAAGGATACAGATGCTAAGGTTAGAATAGCAGTATTTGTTGATGGTCAGAAGATCACAAGCAACAGCGACAGCCTCTGCCTTGGTGATATTGAAGGAAACGGAAACTTCCGTATCGATATCAGTAATGCATACGATGGATCAGGTACAGGAATCTCTGAGAATCCTGCATGTGATACAGCAGCACTTACTCCGGAGAAGGAAGTTAAGGTTGTATTCTCAATCACAGGTACAGGCGTTGGTACAGCAGGAGATACAGATCTCGATGCTTACCTTGAGGCAAATGGTTATGTAGAGGGTTCTACAGAGGCTATTACAGAAGATAACACAGAGACTCCAACAGTTATCGCAACAGAAGCTAAGGATGAGAAGAAGGACGACAAGAAGGACGGCCTCAGCGGCGGAGTTATCGCAGCTATCATCGGTGGTGTTGTAGTTGTTCTCGGAGCAATCTGCGGTATCGTTATGAGCAAGAAAAAGAAGGATGAATAATCCGAAATACAAATCAGTTTAATGGTTTGAGAGATCATGAAAATAGGGGCAGTACACCATAGTGTGTACTGCCTTTTTACGTACTGAAGGAGTTATTTTTACACCTCCGGAAATACAGTCTTTTTTTCATAGTATTTTATGTCATTTTATTGAGGTATTAAAAACAGAGCGTTTTATTTATACTGTAGATAATGAAGGGGAGATACGGCCCCGTGCGGATTTTTTAGTCAAAAAATGTTAAGGAGGGATAGAATGGACGATAAGAAATCTGCCGCAGGAGAGTTAATTGACAGAAGCTATAGTGTAGATATGGCGAGAGAAAAGGAGCTTGAAAATCAGGTTCTGGTGATCGATAAGAAAAAGAATAGGGTGAAGGAACCGGCCTGGCTCGTTTTCGGAGCACAGAGAATAGTTGCCTTCCTGATGTTCTTCTTCGTATTTATACCGAGCATGAATCCTTCAAAGCTGACCGCACTTATCAGTAAGAATCTTTCACTCTTTACATCGGCAATATCGTATAACAGCCTCACCGAAAACGTTGGTAGAGGTTTCAGAATGGGATGGGTTGAGGAAGGAACCTTTACCACCCTTTACATCGGATCAGTGCTTGCACTCATCGGTGTTCTGGTCATTGCAGCCGGAGCTTGCCTCTCACTTGGTAATCTCAAATGCAAGAGATTGTCATTCCTGATCAACATCATAGGTGTTGCATTACTGACAGTCGGACTTATAGTTATCTACAGTGCTTACAAGGAATTCGATGCAGCCAAGAAGCAGGAGAAGGTACAGGCAGTATTTGCCACCGGTATAACTCTTTATGCAGTCCTTGCAGCAATAATACTTGTAACTACGATAATATGTTTCTTCATCGTACCGAGACCGAGCAGAAATGACAAGTTTGCAATGGAAACAAAGTTCAAGCTTTTCCTTATGTTCATTCCATTTGCGCTTCTCGCTTTCGTATTCTGCTACCTCCCACTTTGGGGATGGAGATATGCTTTCTTCGATTACAGATCAGGTGGAGAGCTTTCAAGCAAAACCTTTGTAGGATTTAAATGGTTCAAATATCTCTTCGAAAATGAAGCAACCAAGAGAGATATCGTAAGAGTACTTCGAAATACATTCGCAATGAGTGGTCTGGGAATCCTGACAAGCTGGATACCACTTGCATTCGCAGTATTCCTTACAGAAATAAATGCTAAACCGTTCAGACGTATCGTTCAGACATTTACAACGATACCAAACTTCATAAGCTGGATACTTGTTTACACAGTTGCACTTGCAATCTTCTCAACAGACGGTTTCTTCAATATGTTTTTCGGAGCATCAGGAAACCACCTCATGGGAGATTCACATACCTGGCTGAAGATGCTCGCCTGGGGAATATGGAAGGGCGTAGGATGGAGTGCCATCATCTACATAGCAGGTATTTCAGGTATCGACAGACAGCTTTATGAAGCAGCCCGAGTTGATGGTGCCGGCAGATTCCAGAGAATCTGGCACGTAACCCTTCCGGGACTTATGCCAACATACATGGTAATGCTCCTCCTCGCTGTTGCCGGAATGCTCAGCAACGGACTGGATCAGTACCTGGTATTCTCAAATGCATCAAATATGGATCACATGGAAGTGCTCGACCTTTATGTTTACCACCTCGGTTTCGAGGGAGGAAGTATACCGCTATCTACGGTTATCGGTATGGCCAAGTCGCTTGTCAGTGTGGCGCTTCTCTTCATGGCGAACGGGGTTTCAAAACTCGTCAGACATGAAAGTATCGTTTAAAGGAGGTGTTCTTAAGTGGAAGTTGGAGAGAAAGATCTAAAAAGAAAAGACAAAAGAAAAATAGTCCTTGCCACAACACCTGAGGGCCAGACGATCAAGATAAATGCCAAGAGTGCAAAGCATAAATACAGTGGCGGCGACATAGCTTTCTACATATTTGATTACTTATTCTTCATTATATTCACGATTTCGTGTATATTCCCGTTCTACTATCTTTTCATCAATACAATATCTGATGCAAAGCTGGTAAGCAGCGGTTCGATAAACTTCATACCGAGAGGACTTAACATTCAGAATTACCTGGCACTCAGAAATGCCAGTGATCTCGGAAATGCAGTACTTGTTTCGGTAGCAAGAACGATCATCGGAACCTCACTCATGGTTCTTGCATCAGCATTCGTAGGCTACCTCGTAACCAAGAAGGAGATGTGGGGAAGAAAGTTCTTCTACAGATTCCTCGTAATAACAATGTATTTCAACGCAGGTCTTATTCCTTGGTACTTAAATATGCAGATGCTCGGACTTACAAACAGCTTCTCTGCATACATCATACCTGGTATTGTAGCACCGTATAATATCATACTTGTTAAGACATATATTGAATCAATACCTGCCGAATTGGAGGAAAGTGCATTTATAGATGGTGCATCATTCTTACAGGTATTTCGGAAGATCATCTGGCCGCTGTCGAAACCGATACTTGCAACTGTTGCGATATTCGGTGCGGTAGGAAACTGGAACAGCTTCCAGGATTCCCTGATCCTCATGTCAGATTCACCAAACCTGTACACACTTCAGCACAGACTGTATATTTATCTTAATACAAGTAACAACCTGGCAGCCGTTATGAACAGCGGAAATGCAGGAAGCAACGCTGCACTTGATTATGCTAACAACGGACTTATCATCAAGTACACGGTTTCAATGGTTTCGGTTATACCTATCCTCCTTGTCTATCCTTTCATGCAGAGGTACTTCGAGGAAGGTATCATGCTTGGAGCTGTCAAGGGTTAATCCACAAGGTAAAAAGTATATAATAAGATGTTACTAACATAAATGATATGGAGGGAATAAAATGAGATTAAAGAGACTTAAGAAAGCAGCTGCAGTGGGACTTGCTGCCATGACTATGCTGTCTTCCTTCGGCGGATGTGGCAAGAAGAACGACAGTGATGGCGGAAACAGTGGCGATGGCGGTGAAGGTTCGTCAAGACCGGCCGTAACACTCAATGTATTTTCAGAGAGAGCTAACTATTCAGGAATGCAGGAAGGCTGGTCAGCAAAGATACTTAAAGATAAGTTTAATGTTGAGCTGAACATCGTTCCTAACGGAGAAGGTGTTTTCGATACAAGAATGGAATCAGGAAACCTTGGTGATATCATAGCTTTCGGTTCAGAGGCTGATTATATCCAGGCACGTGATTCAGGACTTCTCTTTGACTGGGAAGAGGATGATGTTCTTCAGGACTACGGTCCATACATTGTTGAGCATATGCCATATGCTCTTGAGAAGAACAGAGAGATGAGCAGTGACGGCAAGATCTATGGCCTCGGATATGAGGTTGCAACAAACAGCCAGGATCTTCAGAGCTTCTTCTATACATGGGATATCAGATGGGATCTGTATGCACAGCTTGGTTATCCTGAGGTTAAGACTATGGATGATCTTGTAGAAGTATTTAAGCAGATGAAAGAGATCTGCCCTACAGATGAAAATGGTAAGGAAACCTATGCTGCATCACTCTGGCCTGACTGGGATGGTGACATGGTTATGTACGTAAAGTCAACCGCAACAGCATTCTATGGCTATGATGAGTTTGGTATCGGTCTCTACGATCCTTCAACAGGTGAATTCCACGGCGCTCTTGATGATGGTTCTCCATACCTTGAGATGCTTGATTTCTATCATAAGCTTTATATGAACGATCTTCTTGATCCGGATTCAATGACAACAACTTACGATACAATGATCCAGAAGGTACGAAGCGGCGGTACTTTCTTCTCAATCTTCAACTATGCAGGATGCCTTGCTTACAATACACCTGATCATATGGCTGATGGCAAGATGATGAGAAGCCTTACACCAAAGAACGCTTCACCTATCGTTTACGGTCTTAACGTATTTGGAAGTAACAACTACTGGGCAATCGGCGCAAACGCTGAATACCCTGAAGTATGTATGGAAGTTATCAACTACCTCTGCACACCTGAAGGACGTCTTACAATGGAATATGGTCCTAAGGGAGTTACATGGGATTATGATGAAGACGGAAATACTTACTTTACAGAGCTTGGTAAGAAGACAAACGCTGACGGTTCTACAGTTCTTGAAGGAAACGGCTTTACAGGAACCTTCAAGGATGGTCAGCTCCAGATAAATATGGTTACATGGTCACTCGATGCTTCTAACCCTGAATCAAACGGCGAGACATATAATGATGAAAACTGGAAGTCAAACCAGACAGACGCACTCTGTGATGTTGATCAGGACTGGAGAGATTATACAGGATGTTCAACAACAAACGAGTACATGCTCAGCGGTAATTATGTAGTATCACCTGGTTCTAAGTACGTTATGGCTACAAAATCAGATGAGCTTAAGACAACATGGGCTCAGGTTACAAAGTGTATCCGTGAGAACTCATGGAAGGCTATCTATGCTGAGTCTGATGCAGAATACACAAAGATCGTTAATGGTATGAAGGCTCAGGCTAAGGGTTACGGTTACCAGGAGTGCTGGGACTGGACAAATGAGCAGGCTAAATTACGTAAGGCAGCTGAAGATGAGGTTGCAAACTAATCAGGCAGGAAATAACGAACTAATTAAATGACTTAAAGAAGTATTCATCCCGATGGAGTATCAGGCTCTATCGGGATGAAGTATAATAGGCGGTAAGAGATGGTCTGTTATATGTTGATGAAGATATATTATTTATGATATATTATACAGGTGATTTTCAGTATAAGATAAGACGAAAAGAGAGGTGATAAAGGATGAAGATGTTTGATATTGAAGGACCGATATACAGATTTATGACAACACTTATGAATATGTTTATCCTGAGTATGTGCTGGATCGTTGGCACGATCATCGGACTCGGTCTTACTATCGGAGTATCAACTGTAGCAGCTTCTGATATAGGGCTTAAAATGGTCGATAACAAAGAGGGATATGTAGTCAGACAGTTCATAAAATCATATAAAAAGAATTTCAAGCAGGGACTTCCGCTCGGAATAATGTCGGTTGTAGCTTTTTATACCGTATTTCTTGATTTTGAGCTTTTCAATAAGATAGAGAATGCAACGATCCTTCTTTTGATCTGGGGCTTCCTGTCAGGCGCTATATTCTTCTGTGGCTTTGTTTACAGCTTTGCTCTTTCGGCAAGATATGCAAATACATTAAAGAATACCATCACCAATTCCTTCAGGATCGCTACGAGATATTTCGGAAGAACCTTTCTTCTCCTGATAATCCTCGTTATCGAGACTGCAGCTTTTGCATGGAACTTGATGATGATCTTTATCAGTATCATTATCGGACCGGCGTGTATCATTCTTACGGTCTGTATGTTCGCAGGGCCTATCTTCAAGGATATTCAGAAGAAAAATACCGAGGACGGAATCGAGTATTATGACGATCCTGACAGCAATGAAATGATATGATATTCTGAATTTGTGATGGCAGATCAGTAAACAGATATTTACATGATTTGAAATATAATAATAAAAATATGCGGCAGTATGCTGTGAGGTTGTGTATTACTACAACTCATCAGGCGTACTGCCGCATGTTTTATTTGAAGAAAAAAATATGAATGCTGTTTATAAATCTGTCTACATATTCTGCTTTCTGTACTCGGCCGGACTGATTCCGGTATTCTTCTTGAACTTGATGTGGAAATAATCCACGTTCTTGTAGCCTACCATCTCGGCCACCTTATAAACCTGTATCTTTGTACCGAGCAGGATCTCCTTGGCATGATCCACACGTACATTATCAAGATAAGAGTTAAAGTTAGTTCCCAGCTTCTTGCTGAATATCTTGCCCAGGTATGAGCTGTTGTAGCCGAAGAGAGGAGCTATATTTTCAAGAGTGATATTTGACTGATAATTATGCTCGATATAGTAGATAACATCGTCGATGATACTGTCTCTTGAAGAATAACCAATTGAGGTCATTACCATATCAAACTGTTCGGTCAGGAACAGTACGATCTCGTGGAGATAGTGGCTGTTCATTATGAAGCTGATCGCTTCCGAGTTTGCCATGAAAGGTATCTCTGTCTGGCTGAAGAGAACCATGAGCTTCTCCTTGATCTTAAGGTAGATGTCTACCAGGAGGTCTTTCTCTTCTCTGATCGTGAGAGGAGCACTGTAAAGCTCGGTCTGAAGCTTCTTCAGAGTCTCTGCAATCTTGTTCCTGTTAAATACCTGAATATTATTTACGAGCAGAGTAGAATACTCGTTTATTTTCTCGGTTCGGAGTTGCTGCTTTTCAGCAGGACTGAGGCTGGTGATGTCCGTAACCGTAGACTCGGTTATGGTTACCTCACCGTCATCGTTTGTTTTGACCGTGTGATAGTCACTATACTGCATGGTATGCTGATTCTTGTCACTGAAAAAACGGTGGAGCAGGGTTTCAAGAGCCTCGTTGTAAGACCTTGAGATTTCGTCTGCCTCGGATACGACGCTACCGCAGGCAATAAATATGGAATCAAGAGGAGAGTTCTTCTCAGGAGGAAGCTCGCCACTGAATTTATCTATCATAAGATTAAGCTTCTCGATAGGATGACTGCCCTTGAGAAGGATAACATTTCTGCCGTCGAGAGAAATATTCTCAATCTCTGTTTCATTTTGGTTGGTAACACGCAGAAGATCCGACAGGTTGTAGGACTGGTCGGCTGCGTTAAGGCTGTATTTTTCGCAGAAAATAACCTGATAGTTTTTATGATTAAGATTCAGAGCGTTCTTCTCGTTTTCGCGCAGTTTAAGCTCACCTGTCAGGAGTCCGCGAAGAAGCTGTTTACGGGCTTTGCTCATAAAAGTATCTTTGTTCTGCCTTTCTTCTTCCTCGGCATCGAGTTCATCCTTGATACGCGCAAGTACTTCGATAAGCTTGTCGGTATCCACAGGCTTTGTCAGGTAGGAAGTGACATTGTAATTGATCGCAGTCTGGGCATATTCAAAATCCGAATATCCTGACAGCACAATAAATCTGCCTGCGAAACCATTATCGCGCGCGGTTTTGATCGCTTCGAGACCACTGACCTTAGGCATACGGATATCGATCAGGGTTACATCGGGAGCATACTCATAAATGGCACGGAGAACCTCGTTGCCGTTTGATGCCTCACCGACTATGGTAAAGCCCTGAGCTTCCCAGTCGATAATGCTGCGAAGGCCCATTCTTATTATTTTTTCATCGTCTGCTATTACGACTCGATACATAGATTTTCCTTTATCATATTATTACTAATACAAGAATATATATGCCCCCTCAAGCGTAGCAAGAATACGCATTCGGGGGCATATATATTCTTGCGATATTCTTGGCAATACTAAAGATTATTTAATATGTTTTCTTTAAATTTACTTCTCTCGTTGAGCCACTTTATGGACTGGAGCATCCAGCCGGTGGCGTGAGGGCAGTAAGAGTTTTCATCATTTGCGGTGAGGTGGTCGCCGAGTGCGACGCCGTGGCCTCCGCCGTTATATATGTGAAGCTCGTATGGTACTCCTGCCTGCTGCATTGCATCGGCAAACTTCAGAGAGTTTGTCGGGAAGATCAGACCGTCACCTCCGTTATGCCAGATAAAGGCAGGTGCGGTTGAGGAGCTTACCTGATTCTGCAGACTGTAGAAATCCTCCTGAAGATTAGTGTATTCACCGTCAAAAATATATGCATTCATGGCAACTTCAAAGTCGATGAAATATCGACCTTCTTTTTCGTCCATGATGAACATCTTGTCCAGAGGCATCTTAGGATGCTTCTGCGCAAAATCAACTTCTTCGGGATCAGCGCCCGGCTTAATACCGATATCAAGATGCTTTGAAGTTGAGCGAAGGTCGAGGACCGGATAGCCGAGTATCATTCCTGCAGGGCGAACCAGTTCAGGATCATTCTTATATTCAGGGAGAAGCTTGCTGTTATTCCAGAAAACTCCCAGCTGTGCGGCAACATGTGCTCCTGCAGAGAAACCGCAGACATATATATTTTCTCCATCAATATTACGGTCGTTTGACAGGCGCTTTATATAAGCGACCGCAGCTGCTATATCTCTCAGCGGACCGGGAGCTACAGCATATTCATTTATACCATAGCGAAGTACAGCGGCATGAAAGCCTGCTGCAAGATAGCGAAATGCTATCGGATCGGCCTCTCTGTCGGAGAGATAAGCGTAACCTCCGCCGGGGCATATTATCACGACCGGACGTTTGAGACCTGGTCTGTATTCCTGCGAATCATCTATAAGATATGTGGTGAGCGTGACATTACGCTCAGGGAAAAGCTCAACTACTTCTTTATTCATTTCAAAACACCTGAAAATAATTACTACGATATCGTCTGTTTCCTTACTTTTTGCGCGTGACATTTAAAGTATATCTGCGACCATGTAAAAGTATCGCTAGATTATAAATATTATAGCATATTCAAAGGATTTCAGTCAAAGCGAAAGAGCATTGAAAAGGAGCTATATTATACCCAAAAAATTTGACGATGCCATCTAATTGAGATAAAATAAAAATGTATAATTATCGTGAAAATAAAGCATTTATATATGCTTGGGGATATATGTCATCGTATGAGTGATGTTATTATACAGAATGGAGGAGATTTCTATGGGTGAGATAAAAGAAACCAGACCATTTGTTCCATGGGAGCAGATGAACAGTTTTATGGTAGACGTATTTAAGGGATATGGCGTTCCGGAGGAGGATGCCAAAATATGTGCGGACGTTCTGCTTGAATCGGACAGAAGAGGCATAGAAAGCCATGGCTGTAATCGTTTCAAGCCTATTTATATTGATCGTATCGTTAAAGGTACGCTCCTTCCGGTGACTGAACTTGAGATCATCAAGGAGACACCGACGACCGTTGTTATGGATGCTCATGACGGAATGGGTATGGTAGCGAGTCATCATATGATGAAAAAGCTGATCGAAAAGGCTAAGCAGTACGGCATGGCGGGCGGTGCGATCAGAAATTCCACTCATTACGGAATCGCCGGCTACTGGACTGATATGGCTGCGAAAGAAGGACTTATCGGTGTGACCGGAACCAATGCGAGACCATCGATCGCTCCGACCTTCGGAGTTGAAAATATGCTTGGAACCAATCCGCTGACTTTCTCGCTTCCGACCGATGAGGAGTTTAATTTCTGCCTTGACTGTGCGACGTCCATCGTACAGAGAGGAAGGATAGAGTATTATGCCAGATCGGGTAAGCCGACTCCGGCAGGTACGGTTGTTTCAGAGAACGGTGAGGCACTGACCGACAGTGAGGAGATCCTTAAGGCTCTTGTTAACGGAACCGCAGCACTTGCTCCACTCGGAGGTATCGGTGAGGAGCTTGCAGGTTATAAGGGCTATGGATATGCAACGGTTGTTGAGATACTCTCGGCAGCGCTTTCGGGTGGTCAGTTCATGAAATCTCTCTCAGGTGTCGGAAGCGACGGAAAACCTTCTATGTATCATCTTGGGCATTTCTTCTTCGTTGTTGATCCTGAAGCCTTTATGGGACGTGATGAATTTAGAAAGATCGCAGGTGATATCTGCAGGGCACTCAGAGCTTCAAAGAAGGCACCGGGAGAGGACAGGATCTACACTGCAGGCGAGAAGGAATATGAGATATGGCAATTCCGTAAGGATAAAGGAGTTCCTGTCAGCGAGAGCGTTCAGAAGGATTTAATAATGATGAGAGATAAACTGGATCTCCCGTATGTTTTTGAATTTGAAAACAGATAGAAGGATGGATGAAAGTTAAAATGAAAAAAAGAACTGTTGCTCTATTGTTGTTAATATTTGCTGCATGTTTTTTATTTAAAGAGTACGCTACCGAGTCCGGGGCATCGGGGGAGAAGAAACCTTCGATGGAAATACCTCAGTCAAATATCGGAGGTCTGGACAAGGTACCGATCATAAATGATGAACAGAGATCCTTTATTTTCATCGGAGACAGCTATCAGGTTGGCGCCTTCTGTGGAAAGGAAGAGTTCTCGTGGCTTGATTATCTGCTTCTTGCTCATGAAGATGAGATGGAGAAAATGTACAGAAACGAGATATCCGGTTATGGCTTTGCCAAGAGCGAGATCAAGTTTATCAATCTCCTGAAAGAGGTTGATGCCATAGTTGATGATAAGGATTCAATCACTGACGTCGTAACAATATGTGGTTATAACGATCAGAATTGTCTCGATTATCTGTACGATGGTATCAAAACCTATGTTGAACATATAAGGGCGACTTATCCGAATGCGAGAATATGGATATTTCCGGTTGAGTGGACAACAAACGAGAATCTCGAGAGAGTCAAGAAGGTTCATGAGATAGTTAAGGGAGCAGCGGATGAGCTTGGATATATAGTATGTACAGACCCTGAATATGTGATAATGGGCGACAGGATCTGCCCTGATGGTATTCATCCTACGGTAGCGGGCCAGATAGCACTCGGAAACGCTATTGCAGAAGCTCTGGGGCTCAGCAGGTATGTTCATTCGGATGAGCCGGCAAATGGTCTCTATAC